>DATMCA010000375.1:0-4904 GCA_035559015.1 Umezawaea sp.
CAGGGAACCTGGTTCGACTTCTGCATCTGGGCGCACCACCACATGATTTCACCCGAACCCCCGCGACGTGTGTCACACCTGACGCGGAACATCTGAGCCCACTCGGTCGTTGTACGCGGAGTTGGATGCCTTCGAGTCCCCCGGGCCCACTCAACTGCCTTCACGGAATACCGGTTCGGCCGGAGCCGGGTTGTGCACCACGCCGAGAGGCGACCTTGGCATCTGACCGACTAGGCCGGACCGCGAGGTCCGGCCTTTGTCGTACCCGGGGCCAGACTGAGGCATGAGCATCAAGACCGTGACGTCCCGGCTCGTGTACGAAAACGCCTGGCTGTCAGTCCGGGAAGACCAGGTGGAACACCTGGACGGCACACCGGGCATCTACTCGGTGGTCGACAAGCCCGACTTCGCGGTGATCATCCCCGCGGAGAACGACGGCTTCCACCTGGTCGAGCAACACCGCTACCCAACCGGCGAACGCTCCTGGGAGTTCCCCTCGGGCTCGTTCCCACAGGGCAAAACCGGCACCGAGGAAGAACTGGCCGCAGCAGAACTGGCAGAGGAAACCGGCTTCACAGCGGGCAACCTCAAGAAACTCGGCTTCCTACACCTGGCAAACGCCTTCACCCCGAGCGGCTTCCACGTCTACCTGGCAACCAACCTCACCCCGGGCGAACCACACCGCGAACCCACCGAACAGGACATGCGCCAACAGTGGTTCCCACGCTCAGAGGTCGTCCACATGCTCCGCACAGGCACCCTCAAAGACGGCCCCACAGCAGCCGCCTACCTACTACTCACCCTGCACGAATAGCCCCTGGCCGGCAGCCCCAGCCCTCGGCTTTGCCTCACCCTTCACCAGCAAACCCGCCCCACCAGCACAGCAAGATCACGACGCAACCAGTGGCCGATTTTACTCGGGGGATTCGACCCTTAAAATTGGAGATCGGGCAGGCTTCACGACTGCCCTTTTTGCCCGATCAAGGGTCAAATCGAGGGGTCCCCGAGTCAAATCGGCCACCCCCGCTGGAACCCCCTCCCCACCCTCTCGGCCACCCTCGCCGGAAGCCTCCACCACTCCCGCCGCAAGTCCCACCCAACACACTCGGCCACCCCGAACCACCCGACCAACAAGACGTAGGGTGGCCACGTGACAACCGTGGGCAGCACCACGACGAAACACCACCTGGGTGTTCGCCGCCTGCTCGCCACCCCCGACTTCCGCATGCTCCTCACCAGCCGCCTGGCCTCCCAATGGGGCGACGGCCTCTTCCAAGCAGGCCTGGCAGGCGCGGTCCTCTTCAACCCCGAACGCCACGCCGACCCAGCAGCCATCGCCGCGGGCTTCGCCGTCCTGCTCCTCCCGTACTCCATCGTCAGCCCCTTCGCGGGCGCCCTGCTCGACCGCTGGGACCGCCGCCGGGTACTCGTCATCGCCAACCTCACCCGCGCCGTCTTCATCCTCCTGACGGTCGCCGCGGTAGGCGCGGGCCTCTCCGACGTCCCCCTCTACGCAGCCGCCCTGATGGTCACCGGGGTCAGCAGGTTCGTCGGATCCGGCTTGTCCGCGTCCCTGCCCCACGTGGTCCACGGCGACCACCTGGTAGAGGCGAACGCCTTCGCCACCACCCTCGGCGCCCTGACAGCCGTCCTCGGCGCAGGGTCAGCCGTCGGCCTCCGCGTGCTCCTGGGCGACGGCGACGGTGGCTCAGCCAGAACGACGTGCTTCGCCATCGCCGGCTCCCTGCTGGCCGCCTTCGTGGCCAGCCGCTTCAAACCCGGTGTCCTCGGCCCGGACGAGGTCGTGGAGCCGAACCGAACCGCCACCGCCGTGGCCATGGGCCTCCTGGACGGCGCCCGAGCAGCCTGGCGAGCCCCGAGGGTCACCGCGGCGCTGGTAGCCCTCCTGGCCCACCGAGCGGCCTTCGGCATGTCCCTCCTCCTCACCCTCCTCCTCATGCGCCACACCTTCGGCACGGGCATCGAGGGCCTGGGGAAGATCGCCGTAGCGGGCGGCGCGGGCATCCTCCTGGCAGGCCTCATCACGGACCGGGTGGTCGACGTCCTGGGCCGCAAGGTCACGGTCTCCGCGGCCCTGGTCCTCGCCGCCGCGAGCCAACTGGGCCTGGGTCTCCCGATGCTGCTCCCGACGATCCTGGCCGCGTCGTTCCTGCTCACGTTCGCCGGCCAGGTCGTGAAGCTGTGCGTGGACACCGCCGTGCAGGGCGACATCGGCGACGAGGTCCGCGGCCGGGTGTTCGCGCTCTACGACACGCTGTTCAACGTCACCCAGGTCGTGGCCGTGGCGGCGGCGGCGGCCGTCGTGCCGTTCGACGGCCGCTCTCCCGGTCTGATCATCGTCGCCACCGCCCTCTACCTGCTCGGGCTCGGCGGTTACCTGCTCCTGCTGAAGCGGTCACCTAGGCAGGGGTAGCCGGATGATGCCGGTCTCGTGGGCGAACACCACGGCGGCCATCCGGTCCCTCAGGTCGAGGACTCGCAGGATCTCCGCGACCTCCCCGGCCACCTGCTCCTGGGTGATCGCCAGCACCCGAGCGATCTCGTGGTCGGCCAGTCCGCGCGCCAGGCACCTCAGCACCGCACGCTGCTGGTCGTTGAGCGCACCGACCTGATCGGTCGGCGTTCCGCTCAGTCCCCACGTGTTCATCGACACCACCCCCAGTGGCCGCGATGGGCACCTTGCCCCCGCCGCACACCGTCATGGTCTCGCAACTCGCTGTCACTTGGCTAACGCGGCGATTCCAAGCCGACACGAAGGGTGACAAAACGTCAGCTCGCGGGGGGCTCGACCCCTTCCGAACGGGCCCACGCGAACAGTTCGGCGATGGCCTCGTCGTGGTCCAGGGGGCCCCGGTCGAGCCTCAGCTCCTTCAGGAACTTCCACGCCTTGCCCACCAGCGGGCCCGGCGGGAGGCCGAGGAGCCGCATGATCTCGTTGCCGTCCAGGTCGGGTCGGACGCGCTTGAGGTCCTCGTCGGCCGCGATGCGGGCGATCCGGGCCTCCAGCTCGTCGTAGGTCCGCTGCAACGTGCTGGCCTTGCGCTTGTTGCGGGTCGTGCAGTCGGCGCGGACGAGCTTGTGCAGCCGGGTCAGCAGGTGCTCGGCGTCGGTCACGTACCGGCGGACCGCCGAGTCCGTCCACTCGCCCTTGCCGTAGCCGTGGAACCGCAGGTGGAGGTACACGAGCTGGGCGACGTCCTCGGTGATCTCCTTCGAGTACCGCAACGCTCGCAAACGCTTGCGCACCATCTTCGCGCCGACCACCTCGTGGTGGTGGAACGAGACGCCGCCGCCGTCCTCGAACCGCCGGGTGTCCGGTTTGCCGATGTCGTGCAGCAGCGCGGCCAGGCGCAGCACCAGGTCGGGGGAGAGCTCCGGGTCCTCCAGGTCGATCGCTTGCTCCAGCACGACCAACGAGTGCTCGTAGACGTCCTTGTGCTGGTGGTGCTCGTCGATCTCCAGCTTCATCGCGGTCAGCTCGGGCACGACGAGGTCGGCCAGGCCGGTGCGCACCATCAGCTCCAGACCGAGCCTGGGGTGCTTCCCGCAGAGCAGCTTGGACAGCTCGACCTGCACCCGTTCGGGGGTGATGCGGGCGAGCTGACCCGCCATCGCCGTCATCGCCTCGACGACGCGCGGCGCGGGCTCGAAGCCGAGCTGCGACACGAACCGGGCGGCGCGCAGCATCCGCAGCGGGTCGTCGCCGAACGACTCCTCCGGCGCGGCCGGGGTGTCGAGCACCTTCGCCGCGGCCGCGGCCAGCCCACCGGTCGGGTCGACGAACGTCCGCGAGGTCACCTCGAACGCCATCGCGTTCACGGTGAAGTCGCGCCGGACGAGGTCGCCCTCGATCGTGTCGCCGAACGTCACCGACGGGTTGCGGGTCACGCCGTCGTAGCTGTCGGCGCGGAACGTGGTGATCTCCACGGTGTCGCCGCGCTTGGTCGCGCCGAGGGTGCCGAAGGCGATCCCGGTGTCCCAGATCGCGTCGGCCCACCCCTTCAGCAGCGCCTGCACCTGAGGCGGGCGGGCGTCGGTGGTGAAGTCGAGGTCGTTGGTCGGCCGGCCGAGCACGGCGTCCCGGACGCTTCCCCCCACCAGGTACAACCGGTGGCCCGCCGCGGCGAACCGGGCGGCCAGTTCGTCGACCACCGGGGAGATCACCGGGGTGACGTTCGGGAGTTCCACCACCGCATTGTCCTGGGTGACGGGCGTGTTGTCGTTCGCGAGCGGTCGGGGCACGAGGAGCCAGGGTATAGGCACCCGGAGTTGATCACGCACCGCATTTGCCGGGCAACGTCCCGTAATGCGCACTCGCCACTACCATCGGCACCATGCCCCCGTCGTCCGGTCGTTCCGGCGGTACCAAGCCGGGGCGCCGGAACAGACGCCGGGGCCGCAGGCTCAAAACTGTCGACGAAACCTCGGCTGGTGGTCTGGTGCTGGACGCCGACCACCGGAATGCTGCGGTGATCGGTCGGTTGGATCGGCGGGGTCGTCTGCTCTGGTCGCTGCCCAAGGGGCACATCGAGGCTGGTGAGACCGCTGAGCAGACCGCGGTGCGAGAAGTCGCCGAGGAGACCGGTATTCATAGCAGGGTGTTGAGGCCTCTCGGAGCGATCGATTACTGGTTCGTCGCCGAGGACCGTCGAGTTCACAAGACCGTTCACCACTTCCTTCTCGAAGCGTTGGGCGGAGAGCTTTCCGATGAGGACGTGGAGGTCACCGAGGTGGCGTGGGTGCCCCTTGGCGAATTGGACGGCAGGCTCGCCTACGCGGATGAGCGCCGTCTGGTCCGCCGAGCCGCCGAACTGCTCGCCGAACCAACCCCTCCGTCGGGTTTGTTGAACCCGGACGGAGTGGAGTCGGCGTGAAAAGGCTGC
>DATMCA010000376.1:0-4160 GCA_035559015.1 Umezawaea sp.
ACCTGGTCGAACTGGGACTAGCCGACACCGACACCGACACCGACACCGACAATGGCACCGACACCGAGCCGGAGCCCGAACACCAGACGCCGTCGGCCATCGACAGCCGCGCGGGCTTCGCCGGATCGGTGGTCGTGCTGGTCGTGGCGGCCGTGGCCGGGGTCGCGCTGCTGGCCTGGCTGGTGCTCTTCTGGCTGGCCCCGCCCCTGCTGGCCTGGCTCGACAGCCACGGCGTCTGAACCGGTTCGGATCTAGGCGTTACCGGAGGTAACCCCTACTCTCGGGTACATGGGTGAACTCGCCGGTAACAACGTGGACTTCGACGTCGTCGTGGTCGGCTCCGGGTTCGGCGGCAGCGTCGCGGCGCTGCGGCTGACCGAGAAGGGCTACCGGGTCGCGGTCGTCGAGTCCGGACGGCGGTTCGCCGACGACGAGTTCGCCGAGACGTCGTGGGACCTGCGCAAATACCTGTGGGCGCCGAGGCTCGGCTGCTTCGGGATCCAGCGCATCCACCTGCTCCGCAACGTCATGGTGCTCGCGGGCGCGGGGGTCGGCGGCGGGTCGCTGGTGTACGCGAACACGCTGTACCGGCCGCTCAAGCCGTTCTTCGCGGACCGCCAGTGGGCGCACATCACCGACTGGGAGGCCGAGCTCTCGCCGTTCTACGACCAGGCGAGCCGGATGCTGGGCGTGGTCACGAACCCGACCACGACACCCGCCGACGTCGTCATGCGGCAGGTCGCGAGCGACATGGGCGTGTCCGACAGCTACCACCCGACACCGGTCGGCGTGTACTTCGGCGAGCCGGGGGTGAAGGCCGCCGACCCGTACTTCGGGGGCGCCGGGCCGGACCGGACGGGCTGCACGGAGTGCGGCAGCTGCATGTCCGGCTGCCGGGTCGGGGCGAAGAACACCCTGGTCAAGAACTACCTCCACCTGGCGGAACGCGGCGGCGCGAAGGTGCTGCCGATGACCACGGTCACCGGCCTCAAGCAGGTCGGCGACACGTGGGAGGTCAGCACCCAGCGCACCGGGGCGACCCTGCGCAAGGGGAAGCGCACGATCACCGCGGGCCGGGTCGTGCTCGCGGCGGGCACGTGGGGCACCCAGCAGCTGCTGCACCGGCTGCGCGCCGACGGCACGCTGCCCGCGCTGTCGCCGAAGCTGGGGGAGCTGACCCGGACGAACTCGGAGTCGATCGTCGGCGCCGCCCGGCAGACCGTCGACCCGGACCGCGACTTCACCAGCGGCGTGGCGATCACGTCGTCGTTCCACCCGGACGCGACCACCCACATCGAGCCGTGCCGCTACGGCAAGGGCAGCAACGTGATGGGCATGCTCCAGACGCTCGCCACGGACGGCGAGTCGAGCACTCCGCGCTTCCTCCAGTTCCTCGGCCAGGCGGTCCGCCACCCGCGCCGCCTGCTGCGGCTGCTGTCGGTGAAGCAGTGGAGCGAGCGGACGCTGATCCTGCTGGTCATGCAGAGCCTCGACAACTCGATCACCACGTTCGCCAAGCGCGGCCTGTTCGGGCGGTACGGGCTCAGCTCCCGCCAGGGCCACGGCGAGCCGAACCCGACGTTCATCCCGGCGGGCCACCGCGCGAACGTGCTGACCGCCGAGCACATCGGCGGCATCCCCGGCGGCACCTGGGGCGAGCTGGTCGGCATCCCGTTGACCGCGCACTTCATCGGCGGCTGCGCGATCGGCGAGGACGCCGAGCACGGCGTCATCGACCCGTACCACCGCGTGCACAACTACCCCGGCCTGTCCGTGGTCGACGGCGCGGCCATCTCGGCGAACCTCGGCGTCAACCCGAGCCTGACCATCACCGCGCAGGCCGAGCGCGCGTTCTCGTTGTGGCCCAACAAGGGTGAGACCGACCGGCGTCCCGAGCAGGGGACGGCGTACCGGCGCCTGGCGCCGGTCGCACCCCTGAAGCCCGCCGTGCCCGCGTCCGCGCCCGGTGCGTTGAGGTTGCCCCTCGTGGTGGTCGAATCTCGCTAGCCTGAGCGCATGGGTACGAAGCCGTTCGCGTCCAGCACCGACCTGGCGCCGAAGGACGAGGAGTTCGTCACCCTCGCCGACGGCGTCCACGCGCTCACCGCCGACGGCGACCCGAACGTCGGGGCGGTCGAAGCCGAGGACTTCCTCGTCTGCTTCGAGGCGCGGGCCACCCCGGCCGCCGCCCGGCTCTGGCTGGACCGGTTGCGCGAGCGCACCGGGAAACCCGTGCGCTACCTGGTCCTCAGCCACTACCACGCCGTCCGGACGCTGGGCGCGAGCGCGTTCGACGCCGATGTGATCATCGCCCACGAGCGCACCAGGGCCCTGATCGCCGAACGCGGCAAGCAGGACTGGGACAGCGAGTTCGGCCGCATGCCGCGGCTCTTCCTGGAACCGGGCACGATCCCCGGCCTCACCTGGCCGACCATGACCTTCTCCGACCGCCTCACCATCCCGCTCGGCGGCGACCGCGGCGACCTGGAACTCAGGTACCTCGGCCGCGGCCACACGGCGGGTGACATCGTCGGATGGCTTCCGCAGCAACGAATCCTGTTCGCCGGCGACCTGGTCGAGTCCCGCGCCGCGCTGTACACCGGCGACGCCTTCCACAACGACTGGGCGACGTCCACCTTGGACAACGTGGCCGCGCTGGGTGCCGAGGTGCTGGTCGGCGGGCGCGGCGCCGTCGCGCGCGGCCGGGCGGAGGTGGACGCCGCCATCGCCCAGAGCAGGCACTTCCTGAACGAGTTGCGGCGCACCGTCGGTACGGTCCACGGCCGCGGCGGCACCCTCCAGGAAGCGTTCCGGGCGGCCCACGCCGCCCTGGCGCCCCGCTTCGGCGGCTGGCCGATCTTCGAGCACTGCCTGCCGTTCGACGTGCAGCGCTACTGGGACGAGTGCGACGGCGTCGACTGGCCGAAGATCTGGACCGCGCAACGCGATCGCGAGGTCTGGGCGGCCCTCCAGTGACCCCGGTGATCATCGTCGGCGCGGGCCCGGTCGGCCTCGCCGCGGCGCTGCTGCTGGCCAGGGCGGACGTCCCCAGCGTGGTCCTGGAGGCCGCCGAGGAGCGGACCGCCGCGGGCAGCAGGTCGATCTGCGTGCAGCGGGACGTCCTCGACGTCCTCGAACGCGTGGGCGCGGGCCGTGCCGTGGCGGCGGCGGGCGTCACCTGGTACCGGGGCCGCACCTTCCACCGCGACCGCGAGGTGCTGACCATCGAGTTCCCGGAGTCGACCGACGACGACTTCCCCCCGTTCGTGAACACCCCGCAGACGATCGTCGAACAGCTGCTGGAAGAACGCGTCCGCGCCCACCCGCTCATCGACCTCCGCTACGGCGCGAGGGTCACGGCCCTCACCCAGGACGACACCGGCGTTCGTGTGTCCACTGTGGACGAAACCTTCGCCGGAACCCACTGCGTCGCGGCCGACGGCGCCCGCTCGACCGTCAGGACCTTGCTGGGCATCACCTTCGACGGCTACTCCTTCGACGACCGCTTCCTCATCGCCGACGTCGCGGTGGACCTGTCGGACGGCCCTCCGGAACGCCACTTCCACTTCGACCCGCCGTGGAACCCCGGCCGCCAGGTCCTCCTGCACCCGCAGCCGAACGGCGTCTGGCGCATCGACTGGCAGGTGCCCGCGGGCGTAGACCTCACCGCCGACCACGTCAAAGCCGTCGTCGGCGACCGCCCGTACGAGGTCGTGTGGCACTCCACCTACCGCTTCCACCAACGCCGGGCGAGCACCTTCCGCCGCGGCAGGGTCCTGCTGGCTGGCGACGCGGCCCACGTCATGAGCCCGTTCGGTGCCAGGGGCCTCAACTCCGGCATCTGCGACGCCGACAACGCCGCGTGGAAGATCGCCTTCGACCGCAGAGGCGAAGCCGGCCCAGGCCTGCTGGCCTCCTACGACCAGGAGCGCGGCTCCGCGGCGAACGAGAACCTCCGCATCACCGGCAACACCATGCGCTTCCTGGTCCCAAGCACCCCCGAAGAACACGCCCACCGCACCAACGCCCTGGCCACCGGCAAGAACATCGACTCCGGCAGCCTCTTCACCCCGCACACCTACCCGGATTCACCCTTGACCACCCCCGACTGCGACGGCGCACTACAACCGAACAGCCGCTGGTGCGGCCCCGACTTCACC
>DATMCA010000377.1:0-5965 GCA_035559015.1 Umezawaea sp.
CCATCCCGAGCTGGGTGACGTCACCCTGGACTGCGACGTGCTGACCGTGCCCGGCGTCGACCTGCGCATCGTCACCTACACGGCAGCCGGGGGAACCAGCGGCGCCGACCAGCTCGACCTCCTGCGTGCGTCCCGGCTCAGCGAGGCTCGCTGACGACCGAGCCACCCGGGAACCGGGCCGCCGCCGGTTCGTCGGGCCGCAGGGGGTGTCATCGGGCACGCTCGCGATCCCGCCGGCGCACCGGTTCCCGCGACGTCCGGTGGTGGGGGCGACCCTCCGAAGACGTTCGCCCCCACCGGTTCAGCCGCCGATCTGGTACGCCCGCAGCACCGTCACCGGCGGCAGCGGCCTGGGCCTGGCCAACGCCCACGGTCCGCGCGCCCCGCGTCTGGATCGCACCCTGTTCGGCTGAGGGTCGGCCGGATCGAGCGGCCCCGCACCGGCGACGATCTCAACCTCACGTCAGACCAGCCGCGAGCGTGAGAACCTGAATGACGGAAGGCGTTCCGTTGTTCACGGATTTGCCCGGACTGCCCGGTCGACGGCCGCCTCGACGTGCAGGCGGGTTGTCGGGAACACCGGGAGTGGCACGTCAGCCTGGGAGATCAGCAACTCGATCTCGGTGCAGCCGAGGATGACGCCCTCCACACCCTCGAACCGCGCGATCACGTCCTGGTAAGCGCGGCGGGACTCCTCGCGGACGATGCCCAGGCACAACTCGTCGTAGATGATCCGGTGCACGGTCGCGCGATCCTCGGGCGAGGGGACCAGCACCTTCAGCCCGTGCGACTCCAGGCGTTCGCGGTAGAAGGGCTGGTCCATGGTGAAGCCCGTGCCGAGTAGCCCGACCGTGGTGAGCCCGGCGTTCCTGATCGCCGTGGCGGTCGCGTCTCCCAGGTGCACGACCGGGATGTCGACGGCTGCCTGCACCTGGTCGTAGACCTTGTGCATGGTGTTGGTGCAGATCAGCAGGAAGTCCGCGCCGGCGGCCTGCATACCCGCGGCCGCTTCGGCGAGCACCTTGCCCGCGTCGTCCCACCGACCTTCGACCTGCATGCGTTCGATCTCGGCGAAGTCGACGGAGTGCAGCACGACCTTGGCCGAGTGCAGGCCGCCTACCCGTTCGCGCACCAGCACGTTCGCGAGCCTGTAGTACTCCGCGCTGCTCTCCCAGCTCATCCCGCCGAGCATTCCGATCGTCTGCATAGGATCATTCAACACCCGGCGCGAGTCGCGGTCCTCGGAGGCCGGAACTCGCTCGAACGGCGAGGCGTCCGGCATTACCTACTACTTCACGAACTCGGGCTGAACCTTCGGGGGCCACACGCCGATGGGAAGAACGCCCATCGAATAGGCGCGGGACACCAGGGCGGCGCGGTTGGGGGCGTTGAGCTTTCTCAGCATCGCGCTGACGTGGTACTCGACGCCCTGTCTGCTCAGGTTCACCTTCGACGCGATCCGCACCGACGACACCCCCGCGGCGACGCTCTCCAGGATCTTGGCGTCCAGTTCGTCGAGCACCTTGCGATTGCCCGGTGAGAGGTGTTCGTGCACACCAGGGCGCTCGGGCTGGAGTATCACCAGCACGCGTATCAGCCCGGAGGAGCCGGCGCGCACAGCGGTGGCGGTGAGGCGCGCGGGCACCACCTCGTCGCCCCAGGACACGGCCAGCACGCGCTCGGAGACGCGGACGCGCCTGCCGTCGAGCAACCGACCCAACTCGCGACCCAGGTGCAGGTGACCACTGCGGTGGATGAAGTGGAGCGTCTCCCGTCCACGCAATGTCGCGTTGCGCCAGCCCAATTCCCGCGCGAAGTCGGAATTGACGTCCTGAACGACCAGGTACCTGTCGAGGACGACCATGCACAATCCGGAATGTTCGAACAGGGACTCGAAATCATCGGCTCCGAACTGGGAGGCCAAGGCTGTTTCGGCGTCGACCCTGCGGTCAAGGTTCTGCACAACGGGGAGGGCGTCGGACAAGGTCAACCTTCCTACCTTGAGGGATCAGCACCCGGTCGAGGGCGACCGGGCAAACAGGGATCCACGTACACGTGCGTGCAAACTGATAGATCAGACGGCCCCGGATTCGACGCGGCCGCCGGTCAGGTCTGGGTGTGCGTCCGAGTGGGACGACGGACTGTCGAGTGCGCAGCGCCATTCCGCGGTGCCGGCCCAAGCTCGGATCACGACGGTCCACCCAGGCGTGCGATCTCCTCGCCATGATCACCCCGAGAAAAATCTATCAGTGAATGATTTTGATCGTGGCCTATCAGGGATAGATTGTCAACGTGACCAAGATGAACCGGGAGATCGTCGTCGCCGAGGCGCTCGACCTGCTCGACGAGGTCGGCCTGGACGCCGTCAGCACGAGGCGACTGGCCAAGCGACTGGGTGTCGAACAGCCGTCGCTCTACTGGCACTTCCGCACCAAAAAAGATCTCCTCGCCGCCATGGCGGAGGCAGCCATGGCACCTCATGCGACACAACCGCTGCCGACGCCCGATGACGACTGGCGCACCTGGTTCCTGGAGAACACCCGCAGCTTCAGGCACACGCTGCTGATGCGCCGGGACGGCGCACGACTCCACGCCGGCAGCACCCCCACCGGGGACCTCAAGCGGCTTCGCCACAAGTACGAGTTCCTCGTCGCCTCCGGCGTGCCGGAGCGGGAGGCCGCGATGGCGATGCTGGCCACCAGTCGCTTCACACTCGGCAGCGTCCTGGAGGAGCAGGCGGACCTCAGCCTGGACGACAGCGCGGATCTGCCGTCCGAACTGCCTCGGATCGATCACGACTCCGCGTTCGAGTCAGGCTTGAACCTCCTCCTGGACGGCTTGGTGCACCGCATCGCCCGGTGAGAACGACGCGTCCGCCCGTCGATCCGGGCACCGGTGCCACCAGCGTCGGCACCAAGTCGGATTCCCACTCGTACGGCCAACCCGGCGTCCTGGCAGGCTGATCGACCAAGCCGCGTTCACGATTGCGGCGTCGAGGTCCACGTTCCCAGCGCACGCCGGGTCCGTCGTGCTCGACGACTGCTCCAGACCTGGTCGTCGTCCCGCGACCACGCGTACGCGGGATGGTCGCCGTGGATCAGATCGAGCAGGGCGGGCTGGCCGAGGTCGCTCGCGGCGTGCTCGTACAACTGACGAGCACGCGGCAGGATCACCCCGTAGTCGAGCAGGTGACCCAGGTGGTTCTCAGCCTCGATCAGGTCGACGAGAGCGACGTCGTCAAGCGGGTACCGCGCGGGCAGGATGTTGCGCAAGGCCAGGAACACGTCGGTGGCACGCCGTCGCGGGTCCCCGAGCAGACGCCCCACCGGGGCGAAGCGCCCCAGGGCGAGTCGGGGACGGGAGACCAGGCAGTCGGCGTACAGGACCCGCAGCAGCGCGACGTTCATGAAGAACCGCTCGGCGGCGTTCTCCAGGTCGGCCAGGTCGCGGTGGGCGAGGTAGCCGGCGACGATGCTGGAGTTGTGGGCCCGGTACCAGGTTCGCGGAGAGGGTACGCGCAGGAAGCGCATCCACCGGCCGACCCGCGCGGAGGGTGTTGAGCGGTCATCCCCGCGCAGTCGGAGTTGCGCCTCCGCGGTATCGCGCAGCAGATCCCCGTTGACCGCGCGCCACCACGGGCTCCCGCCTGCCGAGGCGGTGGGCGGGTCGAGGACACCGCGGCGGATCTGCCACCGCATGAACGCCAACTCAGCCCGCCGGTACGGCCGGATACCCTCGGCGCCGTCGTAGAACCGGGAGGCCAGCGCCAACCGGGCCGCGGGGTCGTCACGCACAGCCGCCACGACATCCGCCGCCGCGCTCGCCGCGGAACCTGCCGCCCAGCCCCGAGGAAAGGACGTTCCGCCCCGCCGGGTGCCCGTCGCCACGTCGATCAACGTCATGATTCCCATCCCCTTGAGGTCCGACGGCATGGCCACTGCTCGTCGCGGTTACGCACCCGCCGACGAAGGGCGGGAGGGTCCGATCTTCCGGACGATGTCGTCACCGAAGAGCTTCGTCTCCTCCAGCGTGTGGGAGCGGATGGCGACGCCGAGCAGCGACAGCGCCCCGAGCACCCGCAGCAGGGGGCCCATGGTCAACTCGACGGTGCAGCGGAACTCGGAGGTCTCCGCGTCGCGGGCGGTCACCGACATCGTCCAGCGGACCTGGATGGTCGCCGGGACGAGGTGGAACAGGTACACCCGGCTGCGCTTGGACAGCATCTCCACTCGGGACGGCTTCGCCGACACCTCCTGGTAGTGCTGGACGATGAGGTGTCCGCCGATGGCCTCGACGTTGACCGTGCCGCGGACGCCGTCCTGGACGAACGTCCCCGCGGCGCGATGCCCCCGTGCGCAGGCCTGGTACTCGGCGTCGGACAGCGTGAAGAGCCAGTTCTCCAGGTCGACCCGGTCGACCGGCGCGTGGAGGACCGCGGTTCCGGTGTGCTTCATCTTTTTCCGCCTTTCTAGTCAAGTGGACGTGCTGATAGCGCGACGCCATGTCGAATTCGATGGACGTCGCATCTCTTCCAATGGTTGCGAAACGGTGTCGACGCCCCACCGAGCACGTCGCCAAACACCTGTTAAGCGAACTGTACAGCCAAGCCAAACACTTGTAAAGCGATGCTGCGGGAACCATCGTGGAGGCCCCTGGGAGCGACGGACTCGCCTACCTCATCAGGGCTTCACCAACTCGCACACCGCAGGCGGACAGCAACACGCAAGACAAACGCTTGTAAAGTACGGGTATGGAGTACGCCCCCGACCGACAGCGCAAGCCCAATCCACGAGGTGCCGGCGGTGAACTGCGCGAAGAGATCACCGAGGCCGCACTCCGTCTCGTGGAGGCCACCGCCGACCCGTCCGGCATCACCCTGCGCGGCGTGGCGCGCGAGGCCGGGATCACGGCGCCCTCGATCTACCCCCACTTCGCCAACCTCGACGCCGTCATGACCGCCGTGGTCGACCGGGCCTTCGACAAGCTGCACTCGACCCTCGAAGACGCACGGGCCGGGCACGACGACCCGGTGACCCGACTGCACGCGCTGTGCCGCGCGTACGCGTCCTTCGCCGTGGCCAACCCCCGGCTCTACGGTCTGCTCTTCAGCCAGGAGAAGGTGTTCCTCCTCCGCCAGGTGGAATCCGGCCAGTTGGCCCCGAAACCGGTCGACACCATGCCCGGCGCCCACACCTTCGGCCTGCTCGTGCACGCCGTCGCCGCCTGCGTCGAGGCAGGCAAATCGACCAGCACCGACCCGCAACGCGACGCGACCCTCCTGTGGACCGCCCTGCACGGCTACGTCACCCTGCTGCACTCCACAGCCGACTTCCCGTGGCCACCCCGCGACAGCATGCTCGCCCAGTACGCCGACCGCCTCGCCTTCCTCACCCCGTGACGACGTCCGCTACGGCAAGCAAGGCCACCGCGTCGGCCGGGGCACGTGGCACGCGTGGACCGCGCCAGGCGATCACCGGATCAAGGCCGAATTGGCAGTGCGCCGCATGGCTTCCATCGAGGTCTCTTTGCACGGCTTCATCTACCGCGATGACGACATATCTTTAGTCAACACTGAAACTATAGAACGCACTAGACCTTGCGGCACTCGCCTCATACCTGCTTCGCTCGACCTCTCACCGCGGACGGACGTGGTTCAGCCCGGCTAAACGGTCAGGCCTGCCTCACGGGCGAGGAGACCGGCCTGCGTGCGGTTGCGGCAGCCGATCTTCACGAGCATCCGGGACACGTAGCTCTTCACCGTCGCCTCCGACAGCGACAGCTCGCGCGCGATGTCCGCATTGGACAGTCCACGACCGAGGCAGGACAACACCTCCAGTTCGCGCTCGGTCAGCTCGCGCAGCCGAGCCCGAGCGTCGCGGCCTCGCCGCTGTCCCGCCGACGAGGCCGCGACCAGGCGGGCGGTCGCGACCGGGGACAGGACGGTGTGCCCCGCCGCGGCCACCCG
>DATMCA010000378.1:0-4646 GCA_035559015.1 Umezawaea sp.
GTCAGGGCCTGGCCGCGGGCGTCGGCGGTGTGCGCGTACGCCTCCAGCGCCTGCTCGAAGTACCCGGAGGCCTCGTCGAAGCGGTCCTGCTCGTAGCGCAGCCAGCCCAGGCCGGACAGCAGCCGCGCCTCACCGGTGCGGTCGCCCACCCGGCGGGCGGCGTCCAGCGCGGCCGAGTGGGTGCGCCACCACTGGCCGAACAGGTTGCGGACGGAGAACCGCGACGAGCACAGCGCGGCGGCCAGCCTGGTCGCGATGTCGGTGAGGTCCAGTTCGCTGATCCGCTCGACCACGCCGACCAGGTCCGACTGCTCGGCGTCGAACCACGCCTCGGGGTCGGCGAGCAGCTCGGCGGCCTGGTCGTCGTCCAGGTAGGGCGACGGGGTCGGGGTCACGCGGTCGCCGAACTGGGCGTGCGGCATCCGCTGACCGGCCGTCTCCACGAGCGTCAGCCACGTCTCGGCGGCACGGGTGCAGGCCGCGCGGACCTCGGCCTCCGACTCCTCGGCGTCCCCCCGCTCCCGCGCGAACGCTCGGGTCAGGTCGTGCACGTGGTAGCGCAGCGCGCCGCTGTCGCCGCTGGTCACGACGTCGAGGAGCTGCGCGTCGACCAGCCGCTCGACGACCTCCTCACCCTCGTCCGGTGAGCAGTCGATCAGCGGGGCGACCAGCCAGCCGCCGAACGTCGACACGTCCAGCAGCCCGAGGCGGCGCAGTGCGGCACGCTCCCGTTCCGCCAGGCCGTCGTAGCTCAGCCCCAGGCTGCCGCGCACCTCCAGGTCGCCCAGCGTCAGCTCCTGGAGCACCCGGCGCTGCACCCGCAGGCGGTCGGCGAGGCGGCCGAGCTTCCACTGCGGCCGGGCGGCGAGGCGGGCGCCCGCGATGCGCAGGGCCAGCGGCAGCAGGCCGCACAGCCGCACGATGTCCTGCGCGGCCTCCGGTTCGGCCTTCGCGCGACCGTCCCCGATGACCCGGTCCAGCAGCTCGAACGCCTCCGCGGCGTCCAGCACGTCGAGGCCGAACTGGGCGGCGCCGCCGAGCGCCCCGAGCCGCTCCCGGCTGGTCACGAGCACCGCGCAGGACGGGCTGCCGGGCAGCAGCTGGCGGATCTGGCGCTCGTCCGCGGCGTCGTCCAGCACCACGAGGACCCGCTGGTCGGCCAGCAGGGTGCGGTAGAGCTGGGCGCGTTCGTCGAGTTCGGCGGGCATCGCCGCGTCCGCGACGCCGAGCGCGCGCAGGAACCCCGCCAGCACCTCGGCCGGGTCCGCGCGCACGGCCTGGACGCCGCGCAGGGTCGCGTAGAGCTGGCCGTCGGGGCAGTGCTCGCGGACGGCGTGCGCGACGTGCATGGCCAGCGTCGACTTGCCCGCGCCCGGCTTGCCGGAGATCGCGCAGAGCCGCACCGCGGGACCCGTCGAGGACAGGTGGTCCGACAGCTGGGTGATCTCGCCGGAGCGGCCGGTGAAGTCGGCGATGTCGAACGGGAGCTGACTGGGCCGCTGCGGGGCGACGACCACCTCCACGGCCTCCGGCTTCGGAGCGGGCGGCGCGGGCGGTTCGTCGTCGGAGCGCAGGATCCGGTCGTGCGTCGAGCGCAGCGCCTGGCCGGGCTCCAGGCCCAGCTCGTCCAGCAGGACCTGGCGACCCTCCTGGTAGCAGGCCAGCGCCTCCGCCTGGCGGCCCGACTGGTGCAGCGCGAGCATGAGCTGGCTGCGCAAGCGTTCGCGCAACGGGTGCGTGGCGACGGCGGCGCTCAGTTCCGCCACCAGCGCGGCTCCGCGCCCGATCGCCAGGTCCGCGTCCACGCGGTCCTCCAGCGCGGCCAGCCGCAACTCCTCCAACCGGGACCGCTCACCTTCGGCCCACCGGCCCTGCGCGCCGCCCAGCGCCGGTCCGCGCCACACGGCCAGCGCGGCCGTGAAGCGCGCGGCGGCTTCTTCGAGGTCGCCGTCCGCCAGGGCCTTGCGACCGGCGACGACCTCGGTGGTGAACACGTGCAGGTCGACCTGGTCCAGCTCGGCCGCGAGCAGGTAGCCGCCGCCGTTGCGCGAGATCACGTCCGCCTCGTCGGCGAACGCGCGCCGCAGCGTCGACACGTACGTGTACACGGCGGCACGGGTCTGCTCAGGGGGTTCCTCGCCCCACACCGCGTCCACCAGCTGGTCCTGCGAGACGACCCGGCCCGCGTGCACGGCGAGCAGCGCCAGCATCGTGCGCGGTTTGGGACCGCCGACGGGCACGGCCGTGCCGTCCACGTACGCCTCGATCGGCCCCAGGACCCGGAACTCCACGCGCCTCCCCCACCCGACAGACGCGACTACGGCAGTCCCACCACCGTAGTCGAAATCCGATGTCGGCTCACACGAGCAGAGGCAGCATCGAGTGCCGTCGGCGGACGATCGCGCCGAACCGCGCGTCGATCCGCAGCCACGAGTCCGTCGCGGTCACCCGCACCTCGTCCTCGTCGGTCGTGCCGAGGAAACCCATCCCGGACAGCGCGAACAGGCACCTCAGGGGCACCTTCACGTCCAGGCCGGACCCGCTGACCGTGATCACCGTCTGGTCGAGCAGCGACGCGGGCGGCGTCCCGTGCGGGCCCGCGTTCTCCCGCGCCACCGCCACGCCCTCGTCCGCGAGCCCGGACACGACGCTGCCGGGCAGCCGGTCCACCGGCAGCCAGCCCGCCGTCGGCGGCAGCGCCGACCGCCACATCAGGTCCTTCGCCGGACCGGGGTCGACCGTGGCGCTGCGCACGACGGCCAGCCCCATCAGCAGGTCGCTGCCGGACACCGTCACGTCCGACGGTTCGAGGCGACCCGCGACCGTGCGCGTGGCCAGCGCGTCGAACGGCGTCGCCACCCACGCGTCCACCAGTCCGCTGTCACCCCGGTTGCGCAGCCGGACCACCGCCTGCGGCTCCAACCGCACGGCACGCGCCACGAACGCGCCGAGGTCGTCCCGCTCGGCGGGGTCGGCCAGGATCAACTCAGGCACCGTTACCTCCGGCACGCCAGCCCGCGAGGAAGTCGCGCTCGGCTTCGTCAAGACGCCGCGGCCGTGCGGCCGTCACGTTGTAGGGCACCATCAGCGTTTCCGCTTTCGTCACGACAACGCTGTCGTCACCGCGCTGGTTCCGCACGGTGTAGTCGAGCAGGAACGACGCCGACCGCAGCTCGCGCACGGACATCTCGACGACGATCTCACCACCGGTGAACACGATCGGCGTCAGGTAGTCCACCACGAGCCGCGCCACCACCATGCCGTTCGTCATGTCCGTCACCCCGTGCCGCGCGGCCTCGGTGAACAACAGGTCGATCCGCGCCTCCTCCAACAACGTCACCGTGTTGGCGTGGTTGACGTGACCGAACGCGTCCATGTCCGACCACCGCGGCCGAACCCCCGTGACGAACACACCCAACGGAACGCGCCTCCTGCATCTTGGGGAATCCCACCAGCTTAACGAGTGTCCTCGCCCAGCAACCGCCGGACTTCCCCACCCCGCTCGGGGGAGAACGCCGTGATCACCAACTCCCCACCGTCACGCTTCCAGGTACCCACGACGTGCCCGTCGAGAACGACGTGAGGCGTGAGGAACCCACCACCCGTCTGGATCTTGGGGGCGTCACCGGGAGGAAGCGCCAACGACCGATCCCGATAACCGAGGAGGTAGGTGTCGAAATGCCCGAGCAACTTCACCACCCCCGACGGCTCGGCCGGCTCAGTCCCCTCCACCACGAACCCGAAATCCGTCTCCCACAAACCTTCAACGGAAATCGATCGAACATCCCTCAACCGCAGCCCACTCCAGGCAGCGAAGTCCTCAACGGTCGCCGGCCCGTAAGCCTCCAGGTACCGACGGAACAGATCCCCCAACCCACGCGAGCCATCAGGCTCTTCGAGCAACAAGCTGTACCGGTCATCCAACCCCCGCCGAACCACACCGGAATTGGCCGCGAACGCCAACAGATGCGCACCCGCCTGCCCCTTGGGATCCACCACGACCCCAACCTCAGCCAACGCACGCACCACCCCGGCCCGCTCCATCGGCTCGCGCAAAATCTCCCGAAGCGCCCCCAACGCACGCGCACACAACTCGTCGTCCAACCCCAACTGAGCCCGCCGCCGCGCCCCAACAGCAACGAAGTGCGGCCCAAGCAACCCGACAACCCACCCCACATCAGCCGGGTGGAACAAGTGCAACGTCCCCCGCATCCCCCACGTACGAACCCCTTCAACAACCAACCCACGATTCCGCGCAGCCACCTCAGCAGCCCGCACGTCCTGCGCCTGCAACGCCACCACATCACGAAGATCAACAGCAGGCGCCACAAGACACTGCGCACGCATCCGCATCGCCAACGCCTGATCAACCGTCAAGGAAAGCCGCACACCACAACTTAAGCCCCGCACTGCTTGAAAACCGCCTACCCACCAACCCACGCACCGACTGCACTGCTTGAAAAGCCGCCTGCCCACCCACCGGTCCCTGGGTTGCAAGCAACCTGCCCACCCGCCGGTCGCTTGGTTGCAAGCCGCCTGCCCACCCACTTGACCTGGCCCGACGCGCAGCGTGGCCGGTTTTACTTGGGGGATTTGCCCCTTAAAATTGCAGATCGGGCAGGGCTTTCGGGCACTGCCTTTTCGCC
>DATMCA010000379.1:0-12647 GCA_035559015.1 Umezawaea sp.
CAGGTTCCGGACACCTGCTGTTGACCAACGGTCCGGGCCCTGTCAGACGGTCAGCTCCGCCATTACCGACGACGACCCCGCACAGTCCCGCCCGCACGTCGTGAGGTCCTTGGAAGGACGCATCTTGGCAGGCTCTCGCCCCACCAGCACGCCCACCAGCACCACCGAAAAGAACATTACGAGCGGCCCCCGTACCGGTGAGGCCGACCAGCAGAAGATTCCCGGCGCGCCGCTGCGCGTCTCTTTCGCGAAGATCCAGGAGCCTCTCGAGGTCCCGGACCTGCTCGCTCTGCAGACCGCTTCGTTCGACTGGCTCATCGGCAGCCCGGAGTGGCGCGCCACCCTCTCGCCCGAGGAGCAGGCCGACGCGGTCGGCGGCCTCGCCGAGATCCTCGAGGAGATCTCCCCGATCGAGGACTTCAGCGGCTCGATGTCGCTGTCCTTCTCCAACCCGCGCTTCGAGGACGTCAAGGCGTCCCTCGAGGAGTGCAAGGACAAGGACATGACCTACGCGGCGCCGCTGTTCGTCACCGCCGAGTTCATGAACAACACCACCGGCGAGATCAAGAGCCAGACGGTGTTCATGGGCGACTTCCCGATCATGACGAACAAGGGCACCTTCGTCATCAACGGGACCGAGCGCGTCGTCGTCTCCCAGCTCGTCCGCAGCCCCGGCGTCTACTTCGACAAGTCGCTGGACAAGACCTCGGACAAGGACGTCTTCAGCGTCAAGATCATCCCCTCGCGGGGTGCTTGGCTGGAGTTCGACGTGGACAAGCGCGACACCGTCGGTGTGCGCATCGACCGCAAGCGCCGCCAGCCGGTCACCGTGCTGCTGAAGGCGCTGGGCTGGTCCACCGAGCAGATCCGTGAGCGCTTCTCGTTCAGCGAGACCCTCCTCACGACGCTTGAGAAGGACCACACCGCCGGCACCGACGAGGCACTGCTCGACATCTACCGGAAGCTGCGCCCCGGCGAGCCCCCCACCAAGGAGAGCGCGCAGGCCCTTCTGGAGAACCTGTTCTTCAAGGAGAAGCGCTACGACCTCGCCAAGGTCGGCCGGTACAAGGTCAACAAGAAGCTGGGCCTGGCCAGCCCGATCAGCACCGGTGTGCTCACCGAGGACGACGTCGTCACGACGATCGAGTACCTCGTGCGCCTGCACGCCGGCGAGACGAACATGCAGCCCGGCGAGACCGAGGTGCCCGTCGAGGTCGACGACATCGACCACTTCGGCAACCGTCGCCTGCGCACGGTCGGCGAGCTGATCCAGAACCAGATCCGCGTGGGCCTGTCCCGCATGGAGCGCGTGGTCCGCGAGCGGATGACGACCCAGGACGTCGAGGCGATCACGCCCCAGACCCTGATCAACATCCGTCCCGTCGTGGCCGCGATCAAGGAGTTCTTCGGGACCTCCCAGCTCTCGCAGTTCATGGACCAGACCAACCCGCTCGCGGGCCTGACCCACAAGCGCCGCCTGTCGGCGCTGGGTCCGGGTGGTCTGTCCCGTGAGCGCGCGGGCATGGAGGTCCGGGACGTCCACCCGTCGCACTACGGCCGCATGTGCCCGATCGAGACGCCGGAAGGCCCGAACATCGGCCTGATCGGCTCGCTGTCCTCCTACGGGCGGGTCAACCCGTTCGGCTTCATCGAGACGCCGTACCGCAAGGTCGTCGACGGTCGGGTCACCGACCAGATCGACTACCTGACGGCCGACGAGGAGGACCGGTACGTCAAGGCGCAGGCGAACGCCCAGATCGACCTCGACGGCAACTTCATCGAAGACCGCGTCCTCGTCCGCAAGAAGGGCGGCGAGGTCGAGCTGATCCTGCCCGAGGACGTCGACTACATGGACGTCTCGCCGCGGCAGATGGTGTCGGCCGCGACCGCGATGATCCCGTTCCTGGAGCACGACGACGCGAACCGCGCCCTGATGGGCGCGAACATGCAGCGCCAGGCCGTCCCGCTGCTCCGCAGCGAGGCGCCGCTGGTCGGCACCGGCATGGAACTGCGCGCCGCGGTCGACGCGGGCGAGGTCGTCGTCGCCAAGAAGACCGGTGTCGTCGAGGAGATCTCCGCCGACTACGTCACGGTGATGGCCGACGACGGTTCCCGCCAGACCTACGGGATGCACAAGTTCCGCCGGTCGAACCAGGGCACCTGCATCAACCAGAAGCCGATCGTCCACGAGGGTGACCGCGTGGAGCAGGGCCAGGTCCTCGCGGACGGCCCCTGCACCGAGAACGGCGAGATGGCCCTCGGCAAGAACCTGCTCGTGGCGATCATGCCGTGGGAAGGCCACAACTACGAGGACGCGATCATCCTGTCGCAGCGCCTCGTGCAGGACGACGTGCTCACCTCGATCCACATCGAGGAGCACGAGATCGACGCCCGCGACACCAAGCTGGGTGCCGAGGAGATCACGCGGGACATCCCGAACGTCTCCGAGGAGGTCCTCGCGGACCTCGACGAGCGCGGCATCATCCGCATCGGTGCCGAGGTCCAGCCCGGTGACATCCTGGTCGGCAAGGTCACGCCCAAGGGCGAGACCGAGCTGACCCCGGAGGAGCGCCTGCTCCGCGCGATCTTCGGCGAGAAGGCGCGCGAGGTGCGCGACACGTCGCTGAAGGTGCCGCACGGCGAGTACGGCAAGGTCATCGGCATCCGCGTGTTCAGCCGCGAGGACGACGACGAGCTGCCTCCGGGCGTGAACGAGCTCGTCCGGGTCTACGTCGCCCAGAAGCGCAAGATCCAGGACGGCGACAAGCTCGCCGGCCGCCACGGCAACAAGGGCGTCATCGGCAAGATCCTCCCCGCGGAGGACATGCCGTTCCTGGAGGACGGCACGCCGGTCGACATCGTCCTGAACACCCACGGTGTGCCCCGTCGTATGAACATCGGCCAGGTCTTGGAGACCCACCTCGGGTGGATCGCCAAGCAGGGCTGGAGCATCGACGGCGAGGCCGACTGGGCGAAGAACCTGCCCGAGGACCTCTACCACGTGGAGCCGAACACGAACACGGCCACGCCGGTGTTCGACGGCGCGCAGGAAGAGGAGATCACCGGGCTGCTCGGCTCGACCATCCCGAACCGCGACGGCGAGCGGATGGTCAAGCAGAACGGCAAGGCGCAGCTCTTCGACGGTCGCTCCGGCGAGCCGTACCCGCACCCCGTGTCGGTCGGCTACATGTACATCCTGAAGCTGCTGCACCTCGTGGACGACAAGATCCACGCGCGTTCCACCGGCCCGTACTCGATGATCACGCAGCAGCCGCTGGGTGGTAAGGCGCAGTTCGGTGGTCAGCGCTTCGGTGAGATGGAGTGCTGGGCGATGCAGGCGTACGGCGCCGCATACACCCTGCAGGAACTTCTCACGATCAAGTCCGACGACGTGCTCGGCCGCGTGAAGGTCTACGAGGCCATCGTCAAGGGCGAGAACATCCCGGAGCCGGGTATCCCGGAATCCTTCAAGGTGCTGCTCAAGGAGCTGCAGTCGTTGTGCCTCAACGTCGAGGTGCTGTCTTCGGACGGCGCCGCGATCGAGATGCGCGATGGCGACGACGAGGACCTGGAGAGGGCTGCCGCCAACCTCGGCATCAACCTCTCGCGGTCCGAATCGCCCTCAGTCGACGACGTCGTCAACTGACCTCGCTGGTCAACGGTCGGGAGCCTGCCTCCCGCGGGCTCCCGACCGATTGACCCGACCCACACTCCTGAGTAGCAAAACAACCGAAGGGGAGAAGAGAAGACGTGCTCGACGTCAACTTCTTCGATGAGCTCCGCATCGGTCTCGCGTCCGCCGATGACATCCGCCAGTGGTCGTTCGGCGAGGTCAAGAAGCCCGAGACCATCAACTACCGCACGCTCAAGCCCGAGAAGGACGGCTTGTTCTGCGAGAAGATCTTCGGTCCCACGCGGGACTGGGAGTGCTACTGCGGCAAGTACAAGCGCGTGCGCTTCAAGGGCATCATCTGCGAGCGCTGCGGCGTCGAGGTCACTCGCGCCAAGGTGCGTCGCGAGCGGATGGGCCACATCGAACTGGCCGCTCCGGTCACGCACATCTGGTACTTCAAGGGCGTTCCCAGCCGGTTGGGCTACCTGCTCGACCTGGCCCCCAAGGACCTCGAGAAGATCATCTACTTCGCCGCCTACGTGATCGTGGGCGTCAACACCGAACTGCGGCACAACGACCTGTCCACGTTGGACAGCGAGATGCAGGTCGAGCGCAAGCGCGTCGAGAACAAGCGCGACGCCGACGTGGAAGGCCGGGCGCAGAAGCTCGAAGCCGACCTCGCCGAGCTCGAGGCCGAGGGTGCGAAGAGCGACGTCCGCCGCAAGGTCAAGGAGGGCGGCGAACGTGAGATGCGCCAGCTCCGCGACCGCGCCCAGCGCGAGCTGGACCGGCTGGACGAGATCTGGTCCACCTTCACCAAGCTCGAGCGCGCCCAGCTGATCGCGGACGAGATGCTGTACCGCGAGCTGTACGACCGCTACGGCGACTACTTCACCGGTGCCATGGGCGCGGAGGCGATCCAGCGACTGCTGGGCGACTACGACGTCGACGCCGAGGCCGACGTGCTGCGCGAGACCATCCGCAGCGGCAAGGGCCAGAAGAAGCTGCGTGCGCTCAAGCGGCTCAAGGTCGTGGCCGCCTTCCAGGCGACCCGCAACAACCCGCAGGGCATGGTCCTCGACTGCGTCCCGGTCATCCCGCCGGACCTGCGCCCGATGGTGCAGCTCGACGGTGGCCGCTTCGCCACGTCGGACCTGAACGACCTGTACCGCCGCGTGATCAACCGGAACAACCGCCTCAAGCGGCTGATCGACCTCGGCGCGCCCGAGATCATCGTCAACAACGAGAAGCGGATGCTCCAGGAGGCCGTCGACGCGCTGTTCGACAACGGCCGCCGCGGTCGCCCGGTGACCGGGCCGGGCAACCGCCCGCTCAAGTCGCTGTCCGACCTGCTGAAGGGCAAGCAGGGCCGGTTCCGCCAGAACCTGCTCGGCAAGCGCGTCGACTACTCCGGCCGTTCGGTCATCGTGGTCGGCCCGCAGCTCAAGCTGCACCAGTGCGGTCTGCCCAAGCAGATGGCGCTGGAGCTGTTCAAGCCGTTCGTGATGAAGCGGCTGGTCGACCTCAACCACGCGCAGAACATCAAGTCCGCCAAGCGGATGGTCGAGCGTGCGCGCCCGGCCGTGTGGGACGTGCTGGAAGAGGTCATCACCGAGCACCCCGTGCTGCTGAACCGCGCACCCACGCTGCACCGCCTGGGCATCCAGGCCTTCGAGCCCCAACTGGTCGAGGGCAAGGCCATCCAGCTGCACCCGCTCGTGTGTGAAGCGTTCAACGCCGACTTCGACGGTGACCAGATGGCGGTCCACCTGCCGCTGTCCGCCGAGGCGCAGGCCGAGGCGCGCGTGCTGATGCTGTCGTCGAACAACATCCTGTCGCCCGCGTCCGGCAAGCCGTTGGCGATGCCGCGACTCGACATGGTGACCGGTCTCTACCACCTCACCCGGCACAAGGAAGGCGACCTCGGCGAAGGCCACGCCTACTCCTCGCCTGCCGAGGCGCTGATGGCGTTCGACCGCAAGGTCCTGGGCCTCCAGGCGATGGTGAAGATCCGCGTCACGGACAAGAACCCGCCGAAGAACGAGACGCCCGAGGACTGGGAGCCCGGTCAGCCGTGGCTGGCCAACACCACCCTCGGCCGTGTCCTCTTCAACGAGGTCCTGCCGCAGGACTACGCGTTCATCAACGAGGTCATGCCGAAGAAGCGGCAGGCCACGATCATCAACGACCTGGCCGAGCGGTACCCGATGGTCACCGTCGCCCGGACGCTGGACAAGCTGAAGGACGCCGGTTTCTACTGGGCCACCCGGTCCGGCGTCACCGTCGCCATCTCGGACGTCCTCGTGCCCGCTGCCAAGCAGGGCATCCTGGAGGAGCACGAGAAGCTCGCGGAAGCGGTCGAGAAGCGCTACCAGCGCGGTCAGCTCTCCTACGTGGAGCGCAACAACGAGCTGGTCAAGGTGTGGACCAAGGCAACCGAAGAGGTCGCCGAGGTCATGGAGGCCAACTTCCCGGACGACAACCCGATCCGCATGATCGTGAAGTCGGGCGCAGCGGGCAACATGACCCAGGTCCGGTCGCTGGCCGGTATGCGCGGTCTGGTGACGAACCCGAAGGGCGAGTACATCCCGCGTCCGATCAAGGCCTCGTTCCGCGAGGGCTTGTCGGTGCTGGAGTACTTCATCGCCACGCACGGCGCCCGCAAGGGTCTGGCCGACACCGCGCTGCGCACCGCCGACTCGGGTTACCTGACCCGTCGTCTGGTGGACGTGTCGCAGGACGTCATCATCCGCGAGGTCGACTGCGGCACCACCCGCGGCGTGACCCTGCCGGTCGGTGAGAAGGTCGGCGACAAGGTCGTCATGCACGAGTTCGCGCAGACGAGCGTGTACGCCCGCACCATCGCGGACGACCTGAACGACCACAACGGCAACCTGCTCCTCAACCGCGGCGACGACCTGGGCGACCCGGCCCTGGCGAAGCTGGTCGAGGCGGGCATCCTCAAGGTGAAGGTCCGCTCGGTCCTGACCTGCGAGACGCCGGTCGGTGTGTGTGCGAGCTGCTACGGCCGCTCGATGGCGACGGGCCAGCTCGTCGACGTCGGCGAGGCCGTCGGCATCGTCGCCGCGCAGTCGATCGGTGAGCCCGGCACGCAGCTGACGATGCGCACCTTCCACCAGGGTGGTGTCGCGGGTGACGACATCACGACCGGTCTGCCCCGTGTGCAGGAGCTCTTCGAAGCTCGTGTGCCGAAGGGCAAGGCGCCCATCGCGGACGTCGACGGCCGGGTGCGCCTGGAGGACGGCGACCGCTTCTGGAAGATCACGCTCATCCCGGACGACGGGTCCGAGGAGATCGTCTTCGAGAAGCTGTCGAAGCGCCAGCGCCTCGCCAACACCCCCACCGGCCCGCTCGCGGACGGCGACCACGTCACCGTCGGCCAGCAGCTGCTGGAGGGCACGCCCGACCCGCACGAGGTCCTTCGTGTCATGGGTCCGCGCGAGGCCCAACTCCACCTCGTCGACGAGGTGCAGAAGGTGTACCGCGCACAGGGTGTGGCGATCCACGACAAGCACATCGAGGTGATCGTCCGGCAGATGCTCCGCCGGGTCACGATCATCGACTCGGGTGCCGCGGAGTTCCTCCCCGGCTCCCTGGTCGAGCGCGCCGACTTCGAGGCTGGCAACCGCAAGGTCGTCGCCGAGGGTGGCGAGCCCGCGGCCGGTCGTCCGGTGCTCATGGGCATCACGAAGGCGTCGCTCGCGACGGACTCGTGGCTGTCCGCGGCGTCCTTCCAGGAGACCACCCGAGTCCTGACCGACGCGGCCATCAACGGCCGTTCGGACAAGCTCATCGGTCTCAAGGAGAACGTGATCATCGGTAAGTTGATCCCGGCCGGTACGGGCATCAACAGGTACCGCAACATCCAGGTCCAGCCGACCGAGGAAGCGCGGGCCGCGGCCTACGCCATCCCCTCGTACGACGACGGGTACTACACCCCCGACGTCTTCGGCACCGGCACGGGTGCGGCAGTGCCGCTCGACGACTACGACTTCGGTCGCGACTACCGCTAGTCGGTGGTTGGGAGAAGGGCCCCGCGGACTCGTCCGCGGGGCCCTTCTCGCGTTCTGTGCGCCTTCGCCGTCTCTGTGAAACTGGGGGCATGGACGTGCTGGCGGAGCAGGACGAGTTGCAGGTCGAGTCGAACGCCGTCGTCGACGCGCTGGGGTTGAACCAGTCGTTGGCGGCGGTGGGGGAGCCGGTCCGGGTGGGCAGTTCCGCCCTCGGTCTCCTGGTCAAGCGCGACGTGGACATCACCGTCGTCTGCCCGGACCTGGGCAAGGCGGTCCACGAGGCCGTGGTGGGCATCGGCGCCGAACTGGCCCGCCACCACCGCGTCGAACGGGTGCTGTTCCGCAACGACACCGGCGAGTGGAACACCGACGCCGACTACCCGGACGGCTTCTACCTCGGCGTCACCTGCCGGTCCGCCACCGGCGAGTCCTGGAACCTCGACATCTGGTTCGTCGACGAGCCGGAGCGCCAGCCGGACCTCCAGCACGTGAAGGCGCTGCCCGCGCGCCTCACCCCGGAGACCCGGACGGCGATCCTGGAGATCAAGAAGGCGTACCTCGGTCGTCCGGAGTACGGCAAGTCCGTCAACGGCTACGAGATCTACCGTGCGGTCCTCGACGACGACGTTCGCACGCCGGAGGACTTCGAGGTCAACCGCGTCAAGGACCCGCTCAACACCGCTCGGCGAACGCCACCAAAGTCGCCCTGATCCGCTCGCCGAACGCCGGGCTGCCCTTGTGCCCGGCGTCGGCGAACGTGTGCAGTTCCGACCCCGGCCACCCCCGGTGCAACCGCCAGGCCGCCTCCACGGGGCAGCTCAGGTCCCGCAGGCCGTGGATCAGGGCGCCGGGGATGCCGTCGAGCTTGCCGACGTCGCGCACGAGCGCGTCCTCCTCCAGCCACGACCCGTGACCCCAGTAGTGCGCGCAGATCCGCACGAACGCGAGCGCGTCCCGTGACGGCTTGCCGCTGAACTGGTCCGGCTTCCCGTGCGACTCCAGCGACAGCACGGTGTCCTCCCAGTTCAGCCACTCCGCCGCCGCGTGCTCTCGCACCGCCGGGTCGGGGTCGGCCAGCAGCCGCGCGTAGCCCGCGAAGAGGTCGTCGTCGCCCGCCACAGCGCGGAACCGCTCCCACTCCTCCGGGAAGAACCGCCCGACGCCCCGGTACAGCCAGTCGTTCTCGGCCCGCGTGCTCGTGGTCACGGCCACCAGCACCAGTTCGCTGACCCGTTCCGGGAACCGCTGCGCGTAGGCCAGCGCCAGCGTCGACCCCCACGACCCGCCGAACACCAGCCAGCGCTCGACCCCGAGGTGCTCCCGCAGCGCCTCGACGTCCCGCAGCAGGTGGTCGGTCGTGTTGACGCCCATGTCGGTCGACGGCTCGCTCGCGTGCGGCGTGCTCCTCCCGCACCCCCGCTGGTCGAACAGCACCACCCGGTACGCCTCCGGGTCGAAGCTCCTCTGCGTCCCCTTGGGACTCCCGGCCCCCGGCCCGCCGTGCAGGACCACGGCCGGTTTGCCGTCGGGATTGCCGAAGGCCTTCCAGTACACGGTGTTGCCGTCGCCGACGTCGAGGAAGCCGTCTTCGTACGGCTCGGTCACGGAGAATTCAGCTGCCATGCACTCGAACCTAGCGCCGCCGCGCCCGCGTGATCGCTCTCGCGCGGGCGACCAGGTCGTCGATCAGGTCGGTGTCCACGACCGGCGGGCCGCCGGTGTCGTCGTGCGTTTGGTGGCTACCCAGTTTCCTTGATATAGCCTTGGGAACGTCACCGGTCTGCGGATTCGGTTGGAAGTGAGCCCGGATGAGCCTGCGTTGTCGTGGGACTCCGGGCTTCGCGCTTTCAGGAGAACGTGTGGACGTCCACAGCGTGAGCTGCTGAAATCAGCCCCCAGGGCTCCGGCTGACCGTGGTACTCGGCCGCGAAGTACGCGCCGGCGACGAAATCGGGAAGCCAGACGAGGGCTGACTCGTTCTTCCTGGCGTGATCCATGCGCAAATCAGTCGACACGACACGTGATTGGCGAAGCTTGTTGAGGGTGCGTCGATCGTGCTTGTCGGAACCTGATCGCGACTCCAGGACCACGTGGCGCACGTGCTGCTCGTGTTGTAGCCGTGGCAGGAGTTCAGCCAGCAGTCGTGTGCGTGCGCGCTCTTGGCATGAGGCGGTCGTGGTTTCCATGACGATCAAGGCGCCGTCGAGCGGGAGATCGGCGATGATCAGGCGCCGGTCGCTTGTTTCGTCGTAGTGGTGCAGGTAGGTCCGCGTCGGCAGCAGCATCGACGTCAATGCGTCGGCTATGGTCCGATGGTTGTCGGTGCAGGTCAAACGGCTGCGATCCCGTACATGCTGATGTGGTTCCCCAGGTGGACGCTCGTTTCGTCGAGGTGTGCGACCTCTGTCGGGCCTGCGTCCAGGGGCGAGTCGATCACTTCGCCGTCACCAGCTGTTTGATCAACTGCTCGATCAGGTCGGTGTTCTTCTCGCTGAGCCGATCTATGTCATGTGCGAGCCGGGCCACCCGTGACGAGTGGCCCGATGCCTGGCCGACGCCGTACCAGTCCTGGGCGACCATGGCGCTGACACGTTCGGTCGTCGTGCCGAAGAGCTTGGCGATGCCCTGAATCGCCTCGGGCGTCGGCGGGCCGACCCTGGTTTCGCCAGGCCCGTCCCAGGGGTCGAACTCGACGACGTTGCGCCACCAGCCGTGTGAGCGGGCTCGATCACTGCTCACGGACATGCTGATGTAGTCCATCCGTTCGGACAGCCTGCGTGCCGTATCCCTAAAGGGAGTTTCACTCACTTGTGCATGGCAGTAAAAAGGATGGGCGATCCACAATTCATGCTATCGCCGCCGCGCCCGCGTGATCGCCCTCGCGCGGGCGACCAGGTCGTCGATCAGGTCGGCGTCCACGACCGGCGGGCCGCCGGTGTCGTCGTCACAGCAGCGGGGCTTGGTGCGCTTGTCACCGCTGCGCGGTCGGACGCCCGCAAGTTCGTACAGGGCGTCGTAGAGGTTGCGGCCGGGGTCGTCGTCGTGCGGGCCCACCAGGAGCACCCACACGGTCTCGGGCGTCGGGAACGCGACGACCACGCGGTCCGCGCCGCGCAGGTGCTTCACGCACAGGCGGGGGAGTGGTTCGGGGCCGGTGACGCGGTAGCCGAGCGCCGCGCAGCCGCTGTGCGCGAGCTCGTCCAGGAAGCGCTCGTAGGCCTGGCGGGCCGGGCCGCGCAGGCCGGACGCCTGGGAGCCGGCCACTGGGGTTTCGACGACCTGGATCAACCGGTGCGGACCACGCGTCCTTCGCCCCGGTGCATCTGCTCCAGGCTGGCGGCGAGGTCGGTGCGGTCGAGCAGGGCCAGGTCGCTGAGCCTGCGGTGGACCTCGTCCAGCAGGCCGCGGCTCTTGCCCGCGCGGCGCAGGTCGGAGACGAGGTGCAGCACCTCGTGGAGGCGTTCGGCGTCGAGCAGCATCCGCGGCTCTTGGCTGCTGATGGCGAGCACGCCTTCACGCGCCCACGCCTTCACGGTCTTCTCGGTGAGGTCGAGCAGCTCACCAGCCACGACGGGCCGGATGGGCGGGGCCTGCCGCAGCGCTTTCGCGACGACGCCCGCGAGCTTGTGCCTCCGCACGTCGTCCTCGTGCAGCGTCAACGCCACCTCTTCGATCTCTTCGATCTGCTCGAACAGATCGCGGATCTGCGCTGCCTCGGTCGCTACGGACATGACGACCTCCCCTCAGTCACTACCAAGTATTGACTACATTCTCGGTAGTCGCAACCGCCGTGCGGCGGCTCCCGCTGGACCGGGAGCCGCCGCAGGGTGGGTCAGGAGGAGTAGAACAGGCCCGCCAGGCCGCCGTGCTTCCGGCGGTGGCCGTGGTGCCCGTAGTGGACCTGCGGCGCGCCCCACGCGGGAGCGGGCTGGGCGTAACCGGGCGGCGGGTAGGCGGCCGGCGGCGCGACGGGCGGCGGGGCGGCCATCTGGGTCTCCAGACGGGTGATCGCCTCAAGCTCGCCGTAGTCGAGGAACACGCCGCGGCAGCCATCGCACTGGTCGATGTGCACCCCCATGCGGTCGTAGGTGCGCATGTTCGCGTGACACTTCGGACACTGCATCGTGTGGGCCTCCTGCTCGTACACGCCCCTTCGGCGATACGTCCGATATTAGCCGCGAGCCATGTGTGGATGTGCCGCGACGATCCGATCGCACGTCTCCACGAGCGCTTCCTGCGCTTCGTCCAGCACCTTTTCGTCGCGCTGCGCAGCCACGAGCGCACGCGCCGCCATCTGCACCACCAAGGCCCGCGCCGGCACGTCCAACGCCGCCCACGGATCACGCGGGTCCACCGCCACACCCCCGGCCGCCACGTAGGCGTCGAGGAACCGCCCCCACGTCTCCGGATCGAGCACTCCCGCGGCGTGCAACGCGGCCGGCCGAGCCAGGTCCCACGCCGGATCCCCGACCCCCAGGTCGTCCACGTCGATCAACCGCCACCCACCCGCCAAGACCATCTGCCCGAGGTGCCAGTCACCGTGGCAAACCGTCAGGTGCGCGGGCGCGTCCACCGCAGGCAACGTCTCGAACGCCCGCAACACCCTGTCAGCCTTCCCACCCAACCCGGCCCCACGCAGCTCCACCACCGCCCGCGCCATCCGATACGGCGCCCCGGACGGCGGCAACACCCCCACGAAATCCGCAGGCCCGAACCCGTGCAACGCCGCCAACAACTGCCCCGCTTCTTCCAACGGCGCAGTCCCCGGATCCCGCTCAGGCACCGGCACCCCCAACGGCCACACCGTCGCAACCCGCCCCTCGACCACCACGGGCAGAACTTCCAACGGCGGCAACAACAGCTCCCGCAACCGCGAATTAGCGGCCAACCGCATCCGAGCGGACAACTCGGCCAGATCAGCGCCAGGCTCGTGCGCTTTCAGCACCACGTCACCAACACGAATGACGACAACGTCCCCACGAACAGCCAACACCACGTGC
>DATMCA010000380.1:0-2103 GCA_035559015.1 Umezawaea sp.
TTGGGAGGTCATTAGGGATGAGGGTTGTGGGACCGCTCCGAGCTGGCCGATTACTGGTCGTGAACCATACAAAGCCAGTGTCGGTTCGAACGGGTAACCGCGGAAAGTTGTTAGGGGCCGGATCGGTTTGATAGTAGCCGAGCAGGCGATGGCCAGACTCGGCCAGGACTGGCTCGAAATCACGGCTTAGCCTGCTCGCCATTGTCGGCACCTTTGTCCGGTCGACGGTGAGGATCGTGGCGTGCAGAACGTTCGTGTCGGGCCTGGCTCTGGGGGAGGGTCGTGGATGGACACTCGGGCGGAGTCCGCCGGTTGGGCAAGACGGTCGCAGCGCAACACATCGTCGGAGTCGATCATCGTCGCGTTCGCCCTCGGACCCCATGCCGCCCATACAGGACCGCCATAGAACGCGGTAAGCCCCTGCCGCCGCGCCTCCATGCTGGACAAGCCGCGCAGCCACACGAATCTGTCTGGCGGGCGATCTTGCGCACCCGGCCGGTCCGTCAGCGCGGCACCCACACGCCAAGATCATCGAGCACGGCGAGCGCCGTGCGTTCACCCGACACCAGCGCCCCCTGGATGGAGCTGGTGTCGCGGTGGTCGCCGCAGACGAACACGTCGCCGTGCCGCACTGGCTTGCGGAAGTCATGCGGCGCCCGCATCCCCGGCAGCGCCCGCGGGACGTCGTAGGTCGAGACGTGTTCCCACTCGCCGGTGGGCACGTCGTAGAGCTCTGCCAGGCGCGAGCGCACCGCCGGTTCGTCCCAACGCTGGCGGGCACCGTGCACCAGCGACGTCGCCACCAGCGCCCGGTGGTCCGGCGAGTACGACGGCGCGGCCGCTGTGATCACCACGGTGTTGTTCACCGGGGAATCGTCGGTGTCCAGCAACAGAGTGGGCTGGTCGAGAGGCGCCACCGCTGCCGCGTGGTAAATGGTGGTCACGCCCTTCCACTCCGGCCGCTCGAGCACGCCACCGACTAGCTTGTCGGCGTTGTCGGCGTCCGTGGCAACCACTACCGCCCGCGCCGCGACCGCGCCGGCATCGGTTAAGACCTCGCGTGCGCCCACGCGAAGGGCCGGCAGCTGGAGGTGGATGCTGCCCGCAGGCAGCCGGGACGCGAGCTGCTCTGCGATCTGCTGCATGCCGCCGGCGGGGACCACCGAGGAGCCGCGCGCGAACATCCGCAGCATCAGGTCCACGAACCGAGACGACGTGGTCAGCTCCTCCTCGAGCAGCACCCCGCTGAAGAAGGGCCGCAGCAGGCGGTCCACGACGGGGCCGCGAAGGCCATGCCGTGCCCAGTGCTCGACCGCGGGCAGGTCGCGCCGACCCTTCACCCAGCCGGCGGGCAGCCCAACAGTCGCGCCCGCGTACGCCGCCAGCGCGGCCTTGCTCCCAAGCCCACCGATCGGTGCAGTGACCCCGCGGGGCAGGGCCAGCAGCTCCCGGCGCGGGTCGCCGATCCGTACCCGCCGACCCTCGATATGCAGCAGCACGGCCCGGCTGAACTCCTGGAGGTCTAGCGCGTCGAGGTCGAGGATCCGGCGGGCGGCGGGGTAGCCGGTGTTGAGCACTTGAAAGCCGCGGTCCAGCAGGAAGCCGTCGACCCGGTCGGTCCGGACGCGGCCGCCGACCCCGTCGGACGCCTCGACTACGACGACCTGGAGGCCGGCCCGGGTGAGCCGGCCGGCAGCGGTCAGGCCGGCGAGTCCGGCGCCGACGACTACCACGTCGCACCGGGCGGGTGCGTTGCTCACGAGTCCCTCCTCGATCGTGCGTCGGGCTAAGCCTGTCGAAGGGCCGCCTGGAGATCCGTGGCAGCGACCTCCTCGCAGTCCGGCCCCGGAGCTGAACAGTCAGTTGAACAATGTGTTCAGGTTTATCATCCAGACGTGACGCGTGCCAGACGGAACCTCTCGCAGCGCACACTCTCGATTGGCGAGCTGGCCTCGCGCACCGGGCTCACACCGGCGGTGCTGCGCACCTGGGAGGCCAGGCACGGCTTTCCGGCGCCGGAGCGGGCCGCGAGCGGACATCGCTGGTATCGGGAGAGCGACGTGGACCTCGTGCAGCGGGTCGTACACCGCCAGCGAGCGGGCG
>DATMCA010000381.1:0-8608 GCA_035559015.1 Umezawaea sp.
ACCGCCGGGCCTTCGAGACCGAAGGTGTAGGCGATCCGACCGGACACCACGGACGCGGACTTGCCGGTCAGCAGGTAGCCCTCGACCTCGTCCGAACGCTGACCGGTCCACGTGGCGTAGTCCTGCCCGTTGGTGCCGATGAACACCCCGGTCCGACTCCCCCGAACCGACTCCGGATCCACACCCGCACGCTCGAACAACTCCCACGACGACTCCAACAACAACCGCTGCTGCGGATCCATCGCCACCGCCTCACGCGGCGAGATCCCGAAGAAGTCGGCGTCGAAGTCCGCGACACCGTCGAGGAACGCACCGTCCCGGACGTAGGTCCGGCCTGCCCGGTCCGGGTCGGCGTCGTAGAGCGACTCGACGTCCCAGCCCCGGTCGTCCGGGAACCCGGCCACGGTGTCGGTGCCGTTCTCCACGAGGTCCCACAGGTCCTCCGGCGACCCGACGCCACCGGGGAACCGGCAGCTCATGCCGACGATCACGATGGGGTCTTCGCCCTGGCTGAGGGCCAAGGGCACCACCGGACCCGTCCCGGCCTGCCGTCCGAGCAGTTCATCACCCAGGAAGCGTGCCAGGACGACCGGCGTGGGGTAGTCGTAGACGATCGTGGTCGGCAGCCGCACACCGGTGGCGGTGCTCAGCCTGTTGCGGAACTCGACGCCGGCGAGGGAGTCGAACCCGCTCGCCCGGAACGGCTTGCCCGCGTCGACCTCGTCGGCCGACGTGTGCCCCAGCACGGCGGCGGCGTGGGACCGCACCACGTCCAGCAGGAAGTTGTCGCGCTCGCCTTCCGGTACGTCGGCGAGTTGCCGGGCCAGCACGGATTCCTCCGCACCGGCGAGGGCCGGAGAGGTCGCCGGTTGGTCGATCGCGGCGCGCGCTTCCGGGATCGCGTGCAGCAGCGGGCAGGCACGGGTGCCCGCGAAGTACCGCACGAAGACGTCCCAGCGGACGTCCGCGACGGTGACCGCCGTGTCGTGGAGGCTGAGGGCCTCGTGCAGCGCGGCCACGGCCAACGCGGGTCGGAGCGGCCGCACACCGCGCCTGGCGAGGTGGTCGCCGATCTTCCCGGCCGCCATTCCCCCGTCGGCCCAGGCGCCCCAGGCGACCGCGAGCCCCGGCATCCCGTTGGCGCGACGCCACTCGGCGAACGCGTCCAGGAAGGCGTTCGCCGCCGCGTAGGCGCCCTGGCCCGCATTGCCCCACACCCCGGTCATCGAGGAGAACAGCACGAACGCGTCCAGGTCCCCGGTCAGTTCGTGGAGGTTCACCGCACCGTCGACCTTGGCGCGCAGGACGCGCCGGAAGGCCTCCGGGGTGGCGGTCTCGACAAGTCCGTCGTCCAGGACGCCAGCGGCGTGCACGACGGCGGTCGGCGGTTCGGGCAACGCGTCCAACAGGTCCGCGAGAGCGCCTCGATCGGCGACGTCGCACGCGGCCAGGGTCACGCGGGCGCCGAGCGCGACCAGTTCCTCGCGGAGTTCGGTCGCACCGGGCGTGGCGGGGCCGCGACGGCTGGTGAGCACCAGGTGGTCGACGCCTTCGCGGGCGAGCCACCGGGCGACGTGACCACCAACGGCGCCAACACCTCCTGACACCAGCACGGTGCCCCTGGGCGTCCAGCGCGGTGCCGAGGCGGTACCGCGGGGAGCGCGCGTGACACGCCTCCCGAACGCCCTGCCGTCGCGCAGCGCGACCTGGTCCTCCCCGGAGTCACCGGTCACCACCCCGGCCAGCAGTTCGACCGTCGTGGCGGTGAGGTCACCGCTCAGGTCGACCAGTCCACCCCAGCGCAGCGGCTGCTCCAGCGCCACGACACGGCCGAATCCCCAGACCTGCGCGCTCGCCGGTCGACGAGCGGTGTCGTCGGCGGCCGGCGACACCGCGCCCTCGGTGACGTACCAGAGCGGCGCTTCGACGCCCGCGTCGTCCAGTGCCTGGACGAGCACGAGCGCCTGGATCGTCGCCAGGTCGGCCCGTGCGTCCGGCGAGTCCGGCGCGAACGCGACGACACGGCTGACCGGTGCCCGCTCGGCGACCACCGCCAGCCGGGCGGCCATCTCCTCCCGGTCGTCGGTGGCGCCGACGTGCTGGACGTCGACGCCGAGCGGTGCGAGCGCGTCGCGCAGGACAACCACGACCTCCGGCGACGCCACCACGATCCAGGTCCCCGGTCGCACAACGCCCGTGTCGGGCAGCGGCTTCCAGGTCACCCGGTAGCGCATGCCGTCCACTTCGGACCGTTCGCGGCGCTGACGCCGCCACGCGGAGAGCTTGGGCAGCACGGCGCGGAACGACTCCTCGGAGTCGACACCGAGCGCGACGGACAGGGAGGCGACGTCCTCGCGTTCGACGGACTGCCAGAACTCGATGTCCTCGGTGCCCACCACGGCGTCCTGACCGGGCGCCTCCGACCAGTACCGTTCACGCTGGAAGGCATAGGTCGGCAACTCGACCCGACGACCACCGGCGAAGAACGGCGGCCAGTCCACCGGCACACCGTCCACGTACAGCTTCGCGAGAGCCGTGGCGATCGTGTCGACCTCGGACCGGTCGGGCCGAAGACTCGGCACCGCCAGGATCTCCCTCTCCGGCAGGCAACCACTCGCCAACGCCGTGAGAACACCTCCCGGCCCGATCTCCAGGAACCGACTCACACCACGCTCATCCAGCTCCGCGACCTGATCAGCGAAGCGCACCGCGTCACGCACATGCCTTACCCAGTACTCCGGGCTCGCCACGTCCGACAACATCGCAATCGACGGCTCCGCGAAGGACAGCCCGTTCACCACAGCGGCGAACTCATCGAGCATCGGCTCCATCAACGGCGAGTGGAACGCATGGCTCACCTTCAACCGAGACGTCTTGCGGCCCTGGTCCGCGAACACCTGAGCCACAGCCAGAACGGCCGACTCGACACCCGAAACGACCACCGACCGCGGACCGTTCACCGCAGCGATCGACACGCCATCGGTCAGATGCGGGAGCACCTCGCCCTCGGTGGCCTCCACCGCCACCATCGCACCACCCGCAGGCAACGCGTCCATCAGGCTCGCCCGTGCCGACACCAAAGCACACGCGTCCGCCAACGACACCACACCAGCAACGTGCGCCGCCGCGATCTCACCGACCGAATGACCAACCAGCACGTCCGGACGAACACCCCAGGACTCCACCAGCCGGAACAACGCCACCTGCACCGCGAATAACACAGGCTGCGCAAAACCCGTACGCCCCAACAACTCCGACTCAACGTCGAACGCCACAGCACGCACGTCCGAACCCAGCGCCGCACACACCTCGTCGAACGCCGTCGCGAACACCGGGAACGCCTCGTACAACTCCCGACCCACACCCGCACGCTGCGAACCCTGACCCGAGAACAAGAACGCCACCGGACCGTCAGGCCGGGCGATGCCCGTCACGACCCCCGGTGCGATCTCGCCTGTCGTCAGCGCGCGCACGCCGGTGACGTGGTCGTGCAGCAGAACCGCGCGGTGCTCGAACCGCGCGCGGGACGTGACCAGCGACCAGCCGATGTCCACCGCCGACGCGGTGTCCACCCCGGCCAGGAGCCGTTCAGCCTGCGCCCGCAGAGCCTTCTCGGTCCGACCGGACAACACCCACGGCGTCACGACGGACGTCGGCACCGACTCCACGGACGGTTCGACGGGAATGGTGTCCGCGGCTTCGACGACCACGTGGGCGTTCGTGCCGCTGATCCCGAAGGAGGACACGGCCGCGCGGCGCGGTCGGTCCAGTTCCGGCCACCGCACCTCCTCGGTCAGCAGCCGCACGGATCGGCTCGACCAGTCCACGTGTGGTGACGGCTCGTCCGCGTGCAGGGTGCGCGGCAGCACGCCGTGCCGCATGGCCATCACCATCTTGATGACGCCGCCGACGCCTGCCGCCGCCTGGGCGTGCCCGATGTTCGACTTCAACGACCCCAGCCACAGCGGCCGGTCGGCGGGACGACCCCGACCGTAGGTCGCCAGCAGCGCCTCGGCTTCGATCGGGTCGCCGAGCGCGGTCCCCGTTCCGTGCGCCTCCATGGCATCGACGTCCGAAGTGGACAGACCCGCGTTGGCCAGTGCTTGGAGGATCACCCTTTGCTGCGACGGACCGTTCGGCGCCGTCAACCCGTTCGACGCACCATCCTGGTTCACCGCCGAACCCCGCACCACCGCCAGAACCTCGTGGCCGTTGCGCCGAGCGTCCGACAACCGCTCCACCAGCAGCATCCCGACGCCCTCGGCCCAGCCGGTGCCGTCGGCGCCCGCGCCGAACGCCTTGCACCGGCCGTCGACCGACAGGCCGCGCTGCATGCTGAATTCGACGAACATGCCCGGACTCGCCATGACGGTGACCCCGCCCGCGAGCGCCATCGAGCATTCGCCGGATCGGATCGCCTGCGCCGCGAGGTGCAGTGCCACGAGCGACGAGGAGCAGGCGGTGTCGATCGTGACCGCCGGGCCTTCGAAGCCGAACGTGTAGGCCACCCGCCCGGAGGCGATGCTCGCGGAGTTGCCGGTCAGCAGGTAGCCCTCCATCCCTTCCGCGCGCTCGTGCAGCCGTGGCCCGTAGTCCTGGGACATGGCGCCGACGAACACCCCGGTCCGGCTGCCCCGCAGGGAAGCGGGGTCGATCCCGGCCCGTTCGAACGCCTCCCACGACGTCTCCAGCAGCAGCCGCTGCTGGGGGTCGGTCGCCTTGGCCTCCCGCGGGGACATCCCGAAGAACGCCGGGTCGAACTGGTCGGCGTCGTGCAGGAAACCTCCGAACCGCGTGTAGGACCGGCCCGCCACACCGGGTTCCGGGTCGTACAGGTCCTCGACGTTCCACCCGCGGTTGTCCGGGAACGCGGTGATCGCGTCGCCACCGGCGAGCACCAGGTCCCACAGGTCCTCCGGCGTTCGCACGTCGCCGGGGAACCGGCAGCTCATCCCCACGATCACGACGGGGTCGCCGTCGTCCGCCGCGAACGGCACCAGGGCGGAGCCGGAGGTGGACCGCTCGCCGAGCAGCCGTTCCCGGAGGTGGACGGCCAGCGCCAGCGGTGTCGGGTAGTCGAACAGCAGACCGCTGTGCAGGTCGAGACCGGTCGCGGCGGTGAGCGCGTCCCGCAACTCCGTTGATCCCAACGAGTCGAGACCGAGGTCCTTGAACGTCGTGCCGGACTCCACCTCCTGGCTCGACGCGTGCCCGAGCAGGGTGGCCGCGTGGCTCCGGACGACGTCGAGCACGACCCGGTCGCGCTCGGTCGCGGGCAACGCCGCGAGGCGTTCGCCCAACGGGGTCACCGGCCGCGGCTCCTGCTGGTCGTCCTCGACCGGCGCGGCAACCCGGACGGGCTTCGGTGCCGCGGCGGTGGTGACGTCGAGCCAGTGCCTCCGGCGTTGGAACGCGTACGTGGGCAGGGCGACCGGGCGGGGTGCCCTGCCCGCGAACAGCGCTTCCCAGTCCACGGTCGCGCCGTGGGTGTGCAGGGCGGCGACCGCCCCCAGCACGGCGTGCGCTTCGGGACGGCGCGCGCGCAGCATGGGCACCAGGACAGGGGCGGACTCGGCGCCGGACAGGCACTCGGACACCAGCGAGGTGAGGACGGAACCCGCGCCCAGCTCGACGTAGGCCGACACGTCGAGTTCCTGGAGGGCGCGGACACCGTCGGCGAACCGCACGGCCTCCCTGACGTGCCGCAGCCAGTACTCCGGTGAGCACAGCAGGTCCGGGTCGGCGAGTTCGCCGGTCAGGTTGGAGACGATCGGGATCGTGGGCGGCGAGTAGGTGAGCCCTTCGGCGACGCGGCGGAACTCGTCCAGCATCGGCTCCATGCGAGCCGAGTGGAACGCGTGGCTCACCCTCAGCCTGGTGGTCTTGCGGCCGTCCCTGGCGAACTCCTCGGCGATGGCCAGCACGGCGTCCTCGTCACCGGAGACCACCGTGGAGGTCGGGGAGTTGACGGCGGCGACGTCCACGCGACCGGCGTGCTCCACGAGGAGCGCCCTCACCTCGTCCTCCGACGCCCGCACCGCGAGCATGGCGCCGCCCGACGGCAGCGCCTGCATCAGGTTCGCGCGCGCGGCCACGAGCGCGGCGGCGTCGGGCAGCGACAGGACCCCGGCGACGTGCGCGGCGCTCAACTCGCCGATCGAGTGGCCGATGAGGTAGTCCGGGGTCACGCCCCAGCTCGTCAACAAGCGGAACAGCGCGACCTCAAGGGCGAACAGCGCGGGCTGGGTGTACTCGGTCCGGTCCAGCGCCGCCGCCCGCTCCGACCCCTCCTCGGCGAACAGGACGTCGCGCAGCGGCAACTCCAGCAGCGGGTCCAGGTGGGCGCACACGGCGTCGAACGCCTCGGCGAACGCGGGGAACGCGGCGCACAGGGCGGCCCCGGCGCCGAGCCGCTGACTGCCCTGCCCGGAGAACAGGAACGCGACCACCGGATCGGGGCGCACGGTGCCGGTGACGACACCGGGATCGGAGCCTCCCGCGGCGAGCGCGCGCAATCCGCGTTCGAGGTCCGCCCGTTCACCGCCCACCACGACGGCGCGACGGGAGAACGCCGTGCGGCGCCGGGCCAGCGAGTATCCGGTGTCGACGGGCCGGTCCTGCCCACGACCGTCGAGGTGCGCCAGCAGCGCGGTCGCCTGGGAGCGCACGGCGGCCTGCGACCGCCCGGAGAGCGGCCACAGCACGGGTACGTCGTCGGTCTGCTCCACCTCGCCGGTCGGGTCCGGTGCGACGCGGTGCTCCGACACCACCAGGTGGCAGTTGGTGCCGCCCATGCCGAAGGAGCTGACGCCGACGACCAGCGGTGCCCCGTCCGGTTCACGCTGGGCCGGTTCGGTCACGACCCGCAGGTTCAGCGCGTCCAGGTCGATGGCGGGGTTGGCGGTGCGGAAGTGCAGGTTCGCGGGCAGGGTGCGGTGGTTCACCGCGAGCACGGCCTTCAGCAGGCCGGTGATGCCCGCGGCGCCCTCCAGGTGGCCCACGTTGGTCTTGACCGACCCGACGCGCAGCGGACGGGTGGGCGGACGCGCGCCTCCGAGCACGGCGCCGAGAGCGGCGGCCTCGACGGGGTCGCCCACCTTCGTGCCGGTGCCGTGCATCTCGACGTAGTCGACGTCGGCCGGGTCGACGTTCGCGTGCCGGTAGGCGCGCCGTAGCACGTCCTCCTGCCCCGGCTGGAACGGCACGGTGAGGCCCGATCCCCCACCGTCGTTGTTGACCGCGCCACCGCGCACGACGCAGTAGACGTGGTCGCCGTCGGCGATCGCCTGCGTCAGCGGCTTCAGCACGACGATGCCGCCGCCCTCACCGCGGACGTAGCCGTTGGCGCGCTCGTCGAAGGTGAAGCAGCGACCGTCCGGGGACAGTCCGCCGAACCGCTCCGCGCCGATGGCGCTGCCGGGGACCAGGTTGAGGTTGACGCCGCCCGCGAGGGCGACCGTGGCCTCGCCGTTCCACAGGCTCTCGCACGCCAGGTGCACCGACACCAGCGACGAGGACTGCCCGGAGTCGACGGCCATGCTGGGACCGTTGAGCCCCAGGAAGTACGAGACCCGGTTCGCGATGATGCTGCGGTGCAGCCCGGTGATCGAGTGCTTGGAGATCGCGGCGTTCCCGCCGTCGCGGGACAGTGCCGCGTAGTCGTCCCAGATGGCGCCGACGAACACGCCGGTGCGGGTGCCGCGCAACGTCCCGGGCACCACTCCCGCGTCCTCCAGCGCTTCCCAGCACAGTTCGAGGACGAGCCGTTGCTGCGGGTCCATCGCCGCGGCCTCACGGGGTGACACGCCGAAGAAGGCCGCGTCGAACTGGTCGACGTGGTCGAGGAAACCGCCCGTCCGCACGACGTCCGGCACGGCCTCGTCGGTGGAGTCCCACCGTCCGGCGGGGACCTCCCCGATGGCGTCGACGCCGTCGCGCAGCAGCCGCCAGAACGCGGCCGCGTTCTCCGCGCCCGGCAACCTGCACGACAGCCCGACCACGGCGATGGCTGTCGGCGATCCGGCGACGGAATCGAAAACGGTGTTTTCGGACTCGTTCATGTGCGGCACTCCCACAAGTACGCGAATGGCCACCTGCACCACTATCGACCGAGCGAACGCGACACCAGGACCGCGTTGGAATATGTTTCCGACACGGCCCCGCAACAATCAGCGAAGGGTGGGCGCGCGGCACGACCGTAGCGCGAGATCGGCCGTGCACGAAGATCGTGAACACTTGGGGGCACAACTCTAAGGAGGGCCCTAGCCTGCCTCCACCATGAGCCTGACCAGCAAGCCGTGCCGGCCACCACCGATGACCGCTCCTCGGGAACCCGCCGGCGGGCGGGTGCCGCCCTACGCCATTCGAGACGGTGATCACCGCACGATTGGTGATTTCCCTACACATCCGCTCAGGGCGCCTACGGGCGAAGAATTGTCGATAGCATCAGATCGGTTACCGCAGCCGCATCCCGCCCGACCGACAGGACAGGAAAGCACCCACCGATGACCGAGAGCACATCAGCCCCGGCCATTTCCGATGCAGTTCCGACGAAAACCAGTCGATTCTCGGCTGTCCTCGTACTGGTCTGGGACCTGGGACTGCCGCT
>DATMCA010000382.1:0-5668 GCA_035559015.1 Umezawaea sp.
CATCCGGTCCACCACCTCCAGCGCGACGCCGCGCACGTCGATCGCCTGCCCGCCGACGCGCGGCGCGGGCGCCCGTTCCACGATGGTCGGGGTGGCGCCGCCGCGTCGCAACCAGTGGGCCAGCACCGGCCCGGCCACGCCCGCCCCCGAGATCAGCACCTTCATCGAAACCTCCACGTCGCTCGCTGGGTACGATGTACAAAGTCGCAGAGATGTGGTTCTCAAGGGGAAATCCGGGTTTCTGCACTAGTGCAGGGGGAGTCGTGGCCGAGGAGCCGCCGTACCTGAGGATCGCCGCCGAGCTGAAGCGGCGGATCCAGGAGGGGGAGCTGCCGCCGGGCAGCCGGGTGCCGTCCGTGCGCGGCATCGCCGCCGAGTTCGGCGTCGCCATGGCCACGGCCACGAAGGTCGTGGCGGCGTTGAGCGACGAGGGCCTGGTCCGCGCGGTGCCGAGGGTCGGCACGGTCGTCGCCACGCCCGCGCCGAGCAGGCGTTCGGTCCCGCGCCGCGACTCGGCCGCCCGGCTGACCCGCGCACGGGTCGTGGAGGCGGCCATCGACATCGCCGACGAGCAGGGCTTCGACGGGCTGTCGATGCGGTCGGTCGCCGCCGAGGTGGGCGTGCCGACGATGTCGCTCTACAAGCACGTGCGCGGCCGGGACGAGTTGGCGATGCTGATGGCCGACGCGGTGTTCGCCCAGCACCGGCTGCCCGCCGTGCCGCCGCCGACCTGGCGGGCGCAGCTGGAACTGGTGGCCCGGATGCAGTGGGCCGCCTACCGCGCGCACCCGTGGCTGCCGAAGCTGCTCTCGCTGACCCGCCCCCAGCCGATGCCGAACCTGCTGCACCACGCCGAGTGGGTGATGCGCGCGCTGGAGGACCACGGCCAGGGCACGACCGTCGTGTTCCACGCGCACATCACGCTGTTCGGCTACGTGCGGGGCACGGCGTTGAGCATCGAACCGGAGGCGCAGGCCGAAGCCGACACGGGCCTGTCCGCCGACCGGTGGGTCGACGAGAACGGCGAGATGTTCGCGCCCGCCATCGACTCCGGCACGTTCCCGGCGTTCGCCCGCGTCGTCAGCAGCCCGTTCGACTTCGACCTGGACGACGTGTTCGAGTTCGGCCTCCAGCGCCTGCTGGACGGTTACGCGGCGCTGTTCCGGTAGGTCATCAGGGCCACGCCGCTCTCGAACACCCGCGTGCCCTCCAGGGTGAACCGCGCGGCCGGGAACTCGCCGTCGAACAGCGGGATCCCGCGCCCCAGCACGATCGGGTTGACCTTGAGGACCAGCTCGTCGATCTCCGGCAGCAGCGCGGCGGCCAGCTTCCCGCCGCCGCACAGCCAGATGCCCAGACCGGCCTCGGCCTTCAGCTCGCGGACCTTCCCCAGCACGTCGTCGGCGATGACCTCGACGTCCGGCGGCGTGTCCCGCACGGTGCTCGACACCACGTACTGCCGGAGGTGCGGGTAGGGACTGGGCCCTCCGCCCGGCACCTCGTAGGTGGCCCGGCCCATGAGGACCGTGTCGAAGTTCGTGTTGGGCGGGTCGATGCCGAGCATCCGCCTGCCCACGCCGGGCAGCGTGTCCGGGTACTCCTTGAAGATCATCTCGATGTGGTCGCCCTCCACCGGGAAGACGTCGAACGACCCGTCGGCGGCCGCGATGAACCCGTCCAGGGTCGTGGCCACGTAGTAAGTCAGGTTCCGCACGGTCCCTACCTGCTGAAGGGGCCGCCGGTGATGGTCATCGCCACCACGATCACGGCCACGCCCAAACCGGAGTAGAGCAGCGCGTCGACCCCTCGGCCGCGAATGGCGATGAGGCCCGCCTGCTCGTCGGTCACCAGCACCCTCAGCAGCGCCGCGAGCAGCAGCGCGATGCCGATCAGCACCACGCCCTGCCGCCAGTGGTACTGCACGATCCGCACGAGCCCCAGCAGCGTCACACCGAGCACCAGCGCGAACGGCAGGTGCTGACCCGCCGCCGACCGCCAGCGCTGCTCCGGCATCAGTTCCACCGCTCCCGCCCTACGCCGTCGGGAGCGAACGCTCGGCGGCTTCGACCGTGTTGGTCAGCAGCATCGCAATGGTCATGGGGCCCGCGCCACCCGGGATCGGGGCCAGGAACCCGGCGACCTCGGCCACGTCCGGGTGCACGTCGCCCACCAGACCGGCCTCGGTGCGGGTGATGCCGACGTCGACCACGGCCGCGCCGGGCTTGACCATGTCCGCCGTGATCAGGCCGGGACTGCCCGCGCCCGCGATCACGATGTCCGCCCGGCGCACCTCGGTGGCCAGGTCCTTCGTGCCCGTGTGGCACAGGGTCACGGTCGCGTTCTCGCTGCGGCGGGTCAGCAGCAGGCCGATCGGGCGGCCAACGGTCACGCCGCGGCCGACCACGGTCACGTTCGCGCCGGAGATCGGCACGTCGAAGCGGCGCAGCAGCTCCACGACACCGCGAGGGGTGGCGGGCAGGGGAGCGGCCTCGCCCAGCACCAGCTTGCCCAGGTTCGTCGGGTGCAGGCCGTCGCCGTCCTTGGCCGGGTCGATCCGGGCGAGGATCGCGTTCGCGTCCAGGTGCTTCGGCAGCGGCAGCTGCACGATGTACGCGGTGCACGCCGGGTCCGCGTTCAGCTCGTCGATGACGGCTTCCAGCTCGGCCTGCGTCGTCTCCGCGGGCAGGTCGCGGCGGATCGACGTGATGCCGACCTTCGCGCACGCCGTGTGCTTGCCCTTCACGTACGAGTGGGAACCGGGGTCGTCGCCGACCAGAACCGTCGCCAGACCGGGGGTCACGCCCCGCTCGGCCAGCGCCGAGACCCGCTCGCGCAGGTCTTCGAAGATCGCGTCTCGGGTGGCCCTGCCATTGAGGATCGTCGCCGTCACGGGCTCCATCCTCGCATCACGCGCTGGTCTCGGCCTCGGCGACCTCGTGCGTGCCGCGGGGCACGCGCAGGGCCAGGACCGTGCCGATCAAGCCCGCCACCGCCGCCGACCCGGCCGCCGCGGCGGGCCCGACGTGGTCGAGCAGCCACCCCGCCGTGGGCAGCGCCAGGGCCGCGCCCGCCGTCGTCGCCATCGACATCCAGCCGAACGCCTCCGCCTTCCGGCCGTTCGGCGCCAGGCCCCCGATCCGGGCGTTGTTCGCCGCGATGGCCGGGGCGATGGCCAGCCCGCCGACGAGCAGCACCCCGCCGATCAACCACGGCGACGACGGGGTCGTGACCGGTGGCAGCACCGGGATGAGCGCGGCGATGCCCGCCGCCATCAGCCCGACCCGCAGCGCGAACCGGGGCTCTCCGCGCAGCCCGCCCACGACCAGCGCGCCCAGCACCGACCCGACGCCCCAGACCGCCGTCAGCACGCCCGCCATGGCCGGCTGGCCCAGGTCGCGGGCCCAGGCGATGATCACCATGTCGATGGTGACCAGCGACATCACCGTCGCCGTCGCCACGACCAGTGCCTTCACCAGACCCGACTCCGCCAGCAGCGACCGGCCGCTGTGCGACCCCGACGCGGCCACCGGCTCGTCCAAGCCCGCGCGCCGCAGCGCGAACAGGAACCCGAGCGTGCCCGCCAGCGCGAGCACCCCGCACACCCAGATCGACGTCCGCGGACTCGCGAACGCGACCAGCACCGCCGCCATCATCGGACCGACGACGTACATGAACTCCTGGAGCGACGCCTCCACCGTGTACACGGCCTGCTGCGCGGCGCCCTTCGCCATCCGCGGGTAGCTCGCCCTGGTCAGCTGGGTCACCGGCGGCGTGCACAGGCCCGTCAGGAACGCCGTCAGCACGGCCACCGGCCACGCGCGGCTCGGCAGGACCGACGGCAGCAGCCCCAGCACCCCGATCCCCGTCGCGTACAGCCCGCCCGTCACCAGCAGCAGCTTGCTCGCGGGCGCCCGGTCCGCCGCCCGCCCGCGCAGCGGACCCGCCACCCCCAACCCCAGCGTCAACGCCCCGCCGACCACGCCCGCCAACGCGTACGACCCCGTCCACCCGGCCACCAGGAACGACAACGCCAGCGGCGTTCCGGTCAGGTGCACCCGCCCGACCATGGACCACAGCAGCAGCGAGACGAGGTGGGGGACGCCGGCGAGTTGGCGGTAGGGGCGCAGCACCTCTCCACTGTGCCTCCGGGCACCGGCAAAAAGGTCGCGATTTTCCAAGCGGGGACGGGAACCCGACGGCCTCGTTTAGCGTCAGGACCCAAAGACGACCTGAGCGAGGGGACGGCCGTGACCGAACCGGGTGGACGTAGGGCTGAGCTGGAGGCGCGCAACGCCGCCATGCGCGAGCAGGTCGACTCGCTCATGTCGGAGCTGCACCGCAAGACCGCCGAGATGCGCGAAGCGCAGGCCAAGGCGTTGGCGATCACCGCGAGCGCCACCTCGCAGGACGGCAGCGTCACGGCGCGCGTCGACTCGTCGGGTGCGTTGACCTCGCTGGAGTTCTCGCCGAACGCGTTCGAGCGCACCACGCCGGACAAGCTGGCCAGGGTCGCCACCGAGACGGTCATCGCGGCCGTCGCGAAGTCCCGCACGGAGCTGAACGAGGTCCTCGCGACCGCGCAGGAGGGGCCGAGCATCGACCTCTCCGAGATGCTGCCGGGCGTCCCGTCGCTGGCGGACCTGATCCCGCCCGCGCCGCCCGTCCCCACCCCGCCGTCGTCGACCCCGCCGCCGCGTCGACGCGCGGCCGATGACGACGACGAGGGCGGCAGCGTGATGGAGAGGGGTGGCTGGTGACCGGCTTCCAGGTAGACGTCCAGGGCATGCGGCAGGGCGGCACCCAGTTCAGCTCCGCCGCAGACGCCCTCGACGGCGTGTTCAAGGCGTTGGACTCCGCGCTCAGCGGGGAGGGCGAGTGCTGGGGCGGCGACGAGTCCGGCCAGGCGTTCGCCAAGGAGTACGTGCCGAACGCCAAGGCGACCGGCGACGCGTTCAAGAACCTGACCACGGCGCTCGGCGACATCCGCAAGGGCGTAGACCAGTCCGCCGACACCTACGAGGGCTCTGACCAGGGCAACTCCGCGGGCTTCACCAAGACTTACTGAGGGGCACCGGGTGGGTATCGAAATCCCGAGCGAGGTCACCTGGCTCTTCCCGATCGTCGTCGGGCAGAGCTGGCCGGAGGGCGACGAGACCGCTCTGCGGCGCATGGCCGACGCGTACCGCACCGCCGCCGAAGGCGTGCAGGGTGTGATCGACCAGGGCAACGGCGCCGCGAGCACCGTCGTCGCCAGCCAGGTCGGCGCGGCCGCGACCGCGTTCCAGGACTACTGGAAGAAGTTCTCCGACGGCGACGAGTCGTACCTGCCCAAGCTCAAGAAGATCTGCGAGCAGTTGGCGGAGAGCTGCGACGGCACCGCGCTCGAAGTCGAGTACACGAAGCTGTCGATCATCGCTTCGCTGATCGCGCTGGCCATCGAGATCGCCGCGCTGATCGCCGCCGCGTTCGCCACCTTCGGCACGGCCTCCGCGGGCATCCCCATCGCCCAGCAGGCCACCCGGCTCATCGTCCAGTTCACGTTCCGGCAGCTGATCATCGCGATCCTCAAGGAGGTCGCGATCTCGGTGGGCATCGACGCGGCCATCCAGGGCATCCAGATGCTGTCCGGCGAGCGGAAGGACTGGGACTGGGGCAAGACCGGCGAGGC
>DATMCA010000383.1:0-2052 GCA_035559015.1 Umezawaea sp.
GTTGGCGGACAACGACGGCGACGTCCTGATCTACCACTACTACGCCGACAACGGCACGTCGCTGCTGGGCATCAACCTGCTCGCCGTCGACTCCTCCGGCTGGCCCTACGTCCACTGACCACCCGACACCCGTGCGGCGTCGCAGGGAGAAGACCGTGACACCGATCAACGCCGTCCGTCGACGACGGGCCGCCCTCGTCCTGGCCACCACCGCCGCGCTGGTCGGCGGGACCACCTCGGCCCTGCCACCGGCCGCGTCGGCCGCGGTGGTGGACACGAACGCCTCCTACGTCCTGGTCAACCGCCACAGCGGCAAGGCGTTGGACGTCTACGACCTGGCCACCGGCGACGGTGCCCGGATCGCGCAGTACACCCGCAACGACGGCGCGTGGCAGCAGTGGCTGCCGGTGAAGCTCGCGGCGGGCACCTTCACCAACCCGATCAAGCGCAACGGTCCGGACCCGTGGCTCCAGTTCCACGACGGCTACTACTACCTGGCCACGACGACGTGGAACTCGACGATCACGATGCGCAGGTCCCGCACGCTGGCGGGCCTGTCGACGGCGGCCGACCAGACGGTGTTCACGTTGTCCGGGCGCCCCAACGGGTGCTGCAACATGTGGGCCCCCGAGTTCCACCTGCTCAACGGCCGCTGGTACCTGTACTACGTCGCGGGCCAGAACGTGCCGGACTACAACCCCACCCAACGCCTACACGTGCTGGAGTCCTCCGGCACGGACCCGATGGGCCCGTATACGTTCAAGGCCGACCTGGGCAGCACGTGGGAACTGGACCCCAGCATCCTCCAGCACAACGGGAAGCTGTACCTGATGGGCAGCGCGATGGACGGCACGCAGAGCCTCACCATCACCCCGTTGAGCAACCCGTACACGATCAGTGGCGGCAGGCGCACCATCAGCCAACCCACGCTGGCCTGGGAACGGCAGACCGCACCGGTGAACGAGGGCGCGGAACCCCTGTACCGCAACGGGAAGACCATGATCGTCTACTCGGCCAGCGCCTGCTGGGGCCCGGACTACAAGCTGGGCCTGCTCACGCTCACCGGCACCGACCCGCTGAACCGCGCGCACTGGACCAAGTCCGCCAACCCGGTGTTCCAGCGCAACGACGGCAACGGCGTGTTCGCCCCCGGCCACAACGGTTTCTTCAAGTCGCCGGACGGCACCGAGGACTGGATCGTCTACCACGCCAACGACTCGGCGAGCGGTGGGTGCGACATGAACCGCTCCACCCGCGCGCAGCGGTTCACCTGGAACTCCGACGGCACACCGAACTTCGGCACGCCGGTCCGCCCGGGCAACCCCCTCACCGCCCCTTCCGGCGAACCGGCGAGCTGATCGGACCGGGCTCGGTCGGGGCGAAGACCGAGCCCGGTCACCCCTCCGTTCGGGGGAGGTGGTCAACCGTTCGGTGGGGTCGGAGGTTCAGCCCCCGGACCGGGCGACGAGGTGATGCGCGTCCCGCCGCGGGATCGGGAGGCTGGAGCCCTTCGACCTGAGGGGAGCGGGACGCATGTCAGAGGTGGACAACGGGGTGAGCCGCCGCGGGCTGCTCGTCGGCGCGGGCGGCGCGGCGGTCGCGGCGCTGGGCACCGGCGGTGTCGCACGAGCGGAGGCGGAGGCCGACGGGGCGTTCGGGCCGGTGACGGTCCGCCCCGGCGACTCCCGCTACGACAACCTGCTGCGCGGCAACAACTTCCGGTTCGTCGGGCAGCCGGACGAGATCCGCGTGGTCGGGTCGACCGGCCAGGTCGTGCGCGCGGTCTCCGAGGCGGTGCGGTCCGGCAGGCGGGTGGCCGTCCGCAGCGGCGGGCACTGCTTCGAGAACTTCACCGCGGACCCGGCGGTGCGGGTGCTGCTGGACCTGTCGCCGATGAACGCGGTCGGGTACGACGCCGAGCGGCGGGCGTTCGCCGTGCGACCCGGCGCCACGCTCGGCCACGTGTACCGGACGCTGCACACGGGTTGGGGCGTCACGATCCCCGGCGGGAGCTGCCCGGAGGTGGGTGCGGGCGGGCACTTCGCGGGCGGC
>DATMCA010000384.1:0-9289 GCA_035559015.1 Umezawaea sp.
GGGTTCGGCGGGGTCGACGGGCTGGTGGAGTGGTTGCGCGCCAACGGCATCACGGCCGTGGTCGACGCCACGCACCCGTTCGCCGCGACCATGACCGCGCACGCCGTCGAGGCCACCGCCCGTGCGGGGGTGCCGTTGCTGGTGCTGCGCCGGCCCGGCTGGACGCCGGAACCCGGTGACGACTGGCGGTGGGTCGACTCGCTGGAGGAGGCCGCCGCGGACCTGCCCGGCGAGCGGGTGTTCCTGACGACCGGGCGGCAGGACATCGCGGTGTTCGCCGGGTGCGGGCAGTTCTTCCTGGCCCGGTCGGTCGAGCCGCCGGAACCGCCGATGCCCCAACGGATCCACGTTCTCCTCGACCGAGGACCGTTCACAGTGGACGGTGAGGTGGCGCTGATGCGGGAGCACGCGATCGACCTGCTGGTCACCAAGGACAGCGGCGGCGAGCAGACGGCGGCGAAGCTGGTCGCGGCTCGACGGCTCGGCGTTCCCGTCGTGGTCGTGCGCCGTCCGCCCGCGCCCGCCGCGCCGACCGTGGAGTCGGTCGACGCGGCGGTGGAGTGGGTCAGGCGGGGTAGCGGCGGGGCGTGAAGACCTGGCCCCTGCTGGTGGTCCGCGTCGTCGTGGAGCCGATCAGCAGCAGGCAGCGCATGTCCACCGCGGCCGGGTCCAGGTCGGCCAGGCGCACGACCCGGACGTCCTCCTGCGGGCCGCCGACGTCCCGGCCGATCACCACGGGGGTGTCGGGGGAACGGTGCGCCAGCAGGAGGTCGCGGGCCGCTTCGACCTGCCACGTGCGGGTGCGCGAGGCGGGGTTGTAGATCGCCAGCACGAGGTCCGCCCTCGCGGCGGCTTCGAGCCTGCCCGCGATGACCTCCCACGGCTTGAGCCGGTCCGACAGCGACACCACGCAGTAGTCGTGGCCCAGCGGTGCGCCGACCCGGCTGGCCACGGCGTGCGCGGCGGTCAGACCGGGCAGCACGCGCACCGGCACGGACGAGAACTGCTCCTCGTCACCGACTTCGAGGACCGCGCTGGCCATGGCGAACACACCGGGGTCGCCGGACGACACCACGACCACCCGCGAGCCGGACTTGGCCAGGTCCAGGGCGAACGCGGCGCGCTCGGCCTCCACCCGGTTGTCCGACGGGTGCTTGCGCTGGTGCGGGTTCGGCGGCACGCGGTCCAGGTACGGGCCGTAGCCGATCAGGTCGTCGGCCGACGCCAGCGCCTCGCGCGCCTCGGGCGTCAACCACTCCCGCCCGGCCGGGCCGAGCCCGACCACGACGACCTCGCCGACCGCCGTCCGCTCGCGAACCCCGGACGGCAGCACGGCCAACGAGAAGTACGGCACGGTGTCCGGGTCCACTTCGGACAGCGGAGCGGTCCGCTGCCTGCCCGTGGTGGCCCGCTCCACGTACCACGCGTCGTCCAGCCGACCGGCCGACTCCAGGGCCGTCCGAACGCCCTTGAACGTCCGCCCCAGCTTCATCACCGCCGCCGAGTCGGTGTGCGCCAGGTGTTCGGCGAGCACCTCCGGCGGCAGCGTGCCGGGCAGGATGGTCAGCACCTCGTCGCGCTCCACCAGCGGCCTGCCGAGCACCGCCGACCCCGCGCTCACCGACGTCACGCCGGGCACGACCTCGGTCGGGTACAGGTGCGCCAACCGCTTGTGCAGGTGCATGTACGAGCCGTAGAAGAACGGGTCGCCCGCCGCCAGCACGACGACGTCCCGCCCGGCGTCCAGGTGAGCGGCCAGCCGAGCGGCGCACTCGACGTAGAACTCGTCGATCCGGCCCTGGTAGTCGTCGGTGTCCTCGGTGGTGACCGGGTACACCAGCTGCTCCTCGACCTGCCCTTCGCGCAGGTACGGCGCGGCGGTCGACCGGGCGATGCTGCGGCCGTGCCGCGCGCTGTGGAACACGACCACGTCGGCCGCGCCGATCAGCCTGGCCGCCTTGACCGTGACCAGTTCCGGGTCGCCGGGGCCGACCCCGACGCCGTACAGCGTGCCCGTCATCACTCTTCCTCGCTCGCGATCGCGTTGACGGCCGCGGCGGTGATGGCGCTGCCGCCCCGCCGTCCGCGCACGACCAGGTACTCCAGGCCGAGGTCGTTGGCCGCCAGGGCTTCCTTCGACTCGACGGCCCCGATGAAGCCCACCGGGATGCCGAGCACGGCGGCCGGCTTCGGCGCCCCGGCGTCGATCATCTCCAGCAGCCGGAACAACGACGTGGGCGCGTTGCCGATGGCGACGACCGAGCCTTCGAGGTGGTCGCGCCACAGCTCCATCGCCGCCGCGCTGCGCGTGGTCTCCAACCGGGCGGCCAGGTGCGCCACCCGCTTGTCGCCCAACGTGCACAGCACCTCGTTGGCCGCGGGCAGCCGACGCCGGGTGATGCCCGACGAGACCATCGTGGCGTCGCACAGGATCGGCGCCCCGGCCAGCAGCGCGGCGCGGGCGTCCGCGACCACGTTCGGCGAGTAGCCGATGTCCTGGACGAGGTCGACCATGCCGCAGGCGTGGATCATCCGGACCGCCACCCGCGAGACGTCGGCCGGTAACCCGCCGAGGTCCGCCTCGGCGCGGATCGTGGCGAACGACCGGCGGTAGATCTCGGCGCCGTCCTGGATGTAGCTCGTCAACTCGTCTCCTCGTAGCCGTCGCCGGTCGCGACGAACTCGATCACGTCTCCGGACGGTCGTCCGCAGCGTCGTGCGCAGCCCGCCCAGTGCACCGGTCGGGTGTGGGGCGTGCCCAGCCAGTTCCGCGCGTCGGTCCGCACGTCCGCGAGCGACTTCGCGCAGCCCGGCCGCCCGGTGCAGGCCGTCACGCCGTGCCAGGGGGAGTCGGGGTCGGTGATCAGGCCCAGCCCGGTCAGGTCGGGGGTGCCCGGCAGGACCAGGCTCCGCCACGGCGTGAGCCGGACGGGGAAGTCGGCGAGGGCCGCGGCCTGACGGGCGTCGAGGCGGCCGAGCGGAGCGCCGACGACGAACCGGTCGCCCGCCGGGCCGGGTAGCGGGGGAGTGGTGGTGACGGTGAGGCGGTCGGCGGTGGGGGTGCCGAGGGCGGCGGTGATCCGGGCCACGAGGTCAGGCACCTCGGCCAGTCGCCACGCGCTGCCGCGTTCGGCGGCGAAGATCCGAGCGGCCTCTACGACGGCGGTTACGGGATCGGTGGGGCGGAGGCCTGTGTCCTGGCCGGCGAGGAGGAGGGCGTTGCCGATCAGACCGATGTCACCGCCGAGACCGGCTACCTCCGACCCGACCGTGACGAGGAAGCGGCCGGGGAGGTCGGCGAGTTCGGGAGTGGCGCAGATCGCGTTGTCGAGGCGGTCCACAACGGCCTGGGTGTCGTCCGAGAGGGGTGCGGCAATGATGTTGCGCACACGTTCGTGGGTCAGGGAGGGCAGTAGGCCCGCTTCGGCCATCCGGTCGCCGAGTTCGAACTGGGCTCCGTCGGCTAGACCACGGATCTGGAAGTTGGCCCGCGAGGTCAGTTCGAGTTGGCCGTCGCCCAGCTCTGCTGAAGCGGTCACGATGGCTCTGAACTGGACTTTCGTCAGTGAACCGCCAGGAACGCGGATGCGTGCCAGACCGCCGTCGGCGGCGGGGTGCACGTCGATAGCGCCTGGACAGGCGTCGGCGTGAGTTCGCTCCTTCGGCACGCGCCGGATGCTACGTGACGTCTGGGAGAGGGACGTGCGACGCTTTTTCCGCACGTCCATCGACCGGGTGCGGGTGTCCCGCAATGCTCTGTACTGTCAGCCCGAACGGCGAAGCAGCGAGGAAGTCGGTGGAAGTCCGACGCGGTCCCGCCACTGTCACCGGAGCGATCCGGGAGCCAGGAACTCCGCTCCGCCGTGTGCCGACGACTTGGGGCGAGGACCCCGGAGTGGAGCTTTCGCGTGATTCTGCTGCTGTCGACCTCCGACACCGACCTGCTGTCCGCACGGGCCAGTGGTGCCGACTACCGGCTCGCCAACCCGTCGCGCCTGGGCGTGGAGGACCTGCCCGGACTGGTCGAGGGCGCGGACGTGGTCGTGGTGCGCATCCTGGGTGGTCGGCGGATGTGGGAGGAGGGGCTGGACGCCCTGCTCGCCGGGCCGCGGCCGGTGGTCGTGCTCGGTGGTGAGCAGAACCCCGACGCGCCGCTGATGGAGCTGTCCACGGTGCCCGGTGGGGTGTGCGCGGAAGCCCACGCGTACCTCGCGCACGGTGGCGCGGCGAACCTCGCGGAGCTGCACAACTTCCTGTCCGACACGATCCTGCTGACCGGCAACGGGTTCGCGCCGCCGGTCCCGGCGCCGAACTGGGGACTGCTGGACCGGCCCGAGCCGACGACGGACGGGCCCACGGTCGCGGTGCTCTACTACCGCGCTCACCACGTGGCCGGGAACGTGGCGTTCGTGCACGCCCTGTGCGACCAGATCGAGGCCAAGGGCGGTCGGGCGCTGCCCGTGTACTGCTCGTCGTTGCGGACGGCCGAGGCCGAGCTGCTGGCCGTGCTGGGGACGGCCGACACGCTGGTCGTCACGGTGTTGGCCGCCGGGGGCAGCAAGCCCGCGACCGTTGGGGCAGGCGGTGAGGACGAGGCTTGGGACGTCGGCGCGCTGGCGGCGTTGGACGTGCCGATCCTGCAAGGGCTGTGCCTGACCAGCAGTCGTTCGGCGTGGGACGAGAACGACGACGGGCTCTCCCCGTTGGACACCGCCACCCAGGTGGCGATCCCGGAGTTCGACGGTCGGATCATCACGGTCCCCTTCTCCTTCAAGGAGATCGACGAGGACGGCCTGACGGTCTACGTCGCGGACCCGGAGCGTGCGGCCCGTGTCGCGGGGATCGCGTTGGGGCACGCCCGGTTGCGCCACACGCCGCCCGCCGAGCGCAGGATCGCGGTGATGTTGTCGGCGTACCCGACGAAGCACTCGCGCATCGGGAACGCGGTCGGGCTGGACACCCCGGCGAGCGTCGTCCGGCTGCTGACCGCGTTGCGGGAGCAGGGATACGACATCGGGGCGGCCGGTGAGCTGCCCGGCGTGGACCAGCTCGACGGGGACGCGCTCATCCACGCCCTGATCGCCGCGGGTGGGCAGGACCCGGACTGGCTGACCGAGGAGCAGTTCACCGGGAACCCCGTGCGGATGACCGCGGCGCGGTACCGCGAGTTCTTCGCGACGCTGCCCGAGGACACGCGTGCGGAGATGGAGCAGCACTGGGGGCAGGCGCCCGGTGAGCTGTTCGTGGACCGCTCGCGCGACGCCGACGGCGAGATCGTCCTGGCCGCGTTGCGGGCGGGGAACGTCGTGGTGATGGTCCAGCCGCCGCGCGGGTTCGGGGAGAACCCGATCGCGATCTACCACGACCCGGACCTGCCGCCCAGCCACCACTACCTGGCCGCGTACCGCTGGTTGGCGGACGACTTCGGGGCGCACGCCGTGGTGCACGTCGGGAAGCACGGCAACCTGGAGTGGTTGCCCGGCAAGACCGTGGGGATGTCGGCGGGGTGCGGCACGGACGCCGCCCTGGGTGATCTGCCGCTGATCTACCCGTTCCTGGTGAACGACCCCGGTGAGGGGACGCAGGCCAAGCGGCGCGCGCACGCGACGCTCGTGGACCACATGGTGCCGCCGATGGCGCGGGCCGACAGCTACGGCGACATCGCCCGGTTGGAGCAGTTGCTCGACGAGCACGGGAACATCGCCGCGATGGACCCGGCGAAGCTCCCCGCCATCCGGGCCCAGATCTGGACCCTGATCCAGGCGGCGAAACTCGACCACGACCTGGGGCTGGAGGACCGGCCGCACGACGCCGAGTTCGACGAGTTCATCCTGCACGTCGACGGGTGGCTGTGCGAGATCAAGGACGTCCAGATCCGGGACGGGCTGCACATCCTCGGTGAGGCACCCACGGGTGATGCCCGCGTGGGGCTGGTGCTGGCGATGTTGCAGGCGAAGCAGATGTGGGCGGGGCAGGTGGCCGCGCTGCCCGGGCTGCGGGAAGCGTTGGGGCTCAACGAGGACGGGTCGGAGTCGCGCACGGCGACCGATGACGTCGAGGTGACCGCTCGGGCGTTGGTCCAGGGCATGGAGGACGCCGGCTGGGCGCGGGAGGCCGCTCGCGGGTTGACGGACTCACCGCAGGTGGTGGCGATCCTGGAGTTCGCCGCCGACGAGATCGTCCCCCGGTTGGCGCGGACGACGGACGAGATGACCAACGTCCTGCACGCGCTGGACGGCGGGTACGTGCCCGCCGGGCCGTCCGGGTCGCCGTTGCGCGGGTTGGTCAACGTCCTGCCGACGGGCCGGAACTTCTACTCGGTGGACCCGAAGGCGATCCCGTCCAGGCTGGCCTGGGAGACCGGGCAGGCGATGGCCGAGTCGCTGCTGGCGCGGTACCGGTCGGAGACCGGCGAATGGCCGCCGTCGGTGGGGTTGTCGGTGTGGGGAACGTCCGCCATGCGCACCTCCGGGGACGACATCGCCGAGGTCTTCGCGTTGATGGGGGTCCGGCCGGTGTGGGACGACCAGTCCCGGCGGGTGACGGGGTTGGAGGCCGTTCCGCTGGAGGAGTTGGGGCGGCCTCGGATCGACGTGACGGTTCGGATCAGCGGGTTCTTCCGGGATGCCTTTCCGCACGTCGTGGCGATGCTGGACGATGCTGTGCGGTTGGTGGCCGGGCTGGACGAGCCCGATGAGTCGAACTTCGTGCGGGCGCACGCGCAGGCTGATCTCGCCGAGCACGGGGACGCTCGGCGGGCGACGATGCGGATCTTCGGGTCGAAGCCGGGGGCGTACGGGGCCGGGTTGCTGCCGTTGATCGACAGTCGGAACTGGCGGGACGACGCGGATCTGGCCGAGGTGTACGCGGTGTGGGGTGGGTACGCGTACGGGCGGGAGCTGGACGGGGTGCAGGCCCGGCCGGACATGGAGTCGGCGTACAAGCGGATCGCTGTGGCGGCGAAGAACATCGATACCCGTGAGCACGACATCGCGGACTCGGACGACTACTTCCAGTACCACGGGGGGATGGTCGCGACGGTTCGGGCGTTGACGGGGAAGGCGCCTGCCGCGTATGTCGGGGACAGCACGCGGCCGGATGCGGTGCGGACGCGGACGTTGAACGAGGAGACGACGCGGATCTTCCGGGCTCGGGTGGTGAATCCGCGGTGGTTGGCGGCGATGCGGAAGCACGGGTACAAGGGGGCGTTCGAGTTGGCGGCCACTGTGGACTACCTGTTCGGGTATGACGCGACCACGGGGGTGGTGGCGGACTGGATGTACGAGAAGTTGGCTGAGACGTATGTGATGGATGTTGAGAACCAGAAGTTCATGACGGAGTCGAATCCGTGGGCGTTGCACGGGATTTCGGAGAGGTTGTTGGAGGCGGCTGAGCGGGGGATGTGGGAGCACCCGAATCCGGAGACGTTGGAGGCGTTGCAGGCTGTGTATTTGCAGACTGAAGGGGATTTGGAGGATCGGTAGGGGGTAGTGCGACCGCGAGTACCAGCGGTGGGTCGTGTGGCTGGGAGTATCAGCGTGGGTGGCCGATTTGACTTGGGGCCCCTGGATTTGCCCCTTAGTCGGGCCAAAAAGGGCAGGAGTGAAGCCCGCAGCCCGACTAATTTTAAGGGGCAAATCCCCCAAGTAAAATCGGCCACGGTTTTAGGGCCCGGTTTGGCTGCCGGTTTTGTGAGGGGCTGGGGCCGGTTTGGCTGCCGGTTTTGCTGGTGGTTTTGTGAGGGGCTGAGGCCGGGTTGGCTGCCGGGGTCGTAGTGGGTGGTTTGGGTGGCCGGGTCTGTCTGTCGGTTTCGTGAGGGTGTTGGTGGCCTGGGGCCTGGGGTTGGGTGTTGTTGAAATTTCCGCCACTCGGGTGCTGAGCGTTTGTTCGGGGTGCTTGAAGACCTAGGATGGGCCGCATGACTTGCTGCGGGTGGCTTGGGGTTTCGCGTGACTGACGCTGCGCGTGGTCGTCGTCTGGGCGCTCGTATTGAGGAAGTCGCTCGGGAAGCCGGCGTGTCCAAGTCGACCGTGTCGCGGGTGATCAACGGGGAGCAGTACGTCAGCTCCAAGGCGCGTGAGGCTGTGCACGCGGCGATTTCCAGTCTTGGGTACAGCCCGAACCAGGCCGCGCGGACGCTGGCCGGCAGTCGGACCAACTGCATCGCCCTGGTGGTGTCCGAGCAGGGTAGTCGGGTGTTGTCCGATCCGTTCTTCGCCGGGGTGTTGCGCGGTGTGCACGGGGAACTGACTGGGCATCGGGTGCAGCTCGTCTTGATGATGAGTCAGCAGGACGATGAGAAGGATCTTGTCGGGTACCTGTGCGGTGGGCACGTCGACGGGGCGTTGGTGTTGAGCCTGCACGGGCAGGATCCGTTGCCGAGGACGCTGGCCGATGCGGGGTTGCCGATCGTTGTGGGTGGGCGGCCGTTGGGGGCTTCCGGGGTGCCGTACGTGGACGCGGACAACTTCAACGGGGCGTTGGAGGCCGCGCGGCACCTCGCCGTCGTCGGGAGGCGGCGGATCGCGACCATTGCCGGGCCGAAGGACATGGCCGTGGGGATGGATCGGTTGAGCGGGTGGAGGCGGGGGTTGAGCGAGTCCGGGTTGGAGTCGGACCTGGTGGCCTACGGGGACTTCACGCCGGAGAGCGGGGCGCAGGCGATGGCCGAGCTGTTGAGGCGCGACCCGGCCATCGACGGGGTGTTCGTGGCGGCGGACATCATGGCGTTGGGTGCTCTGCAAACGTTGCACGCCAGCGGTAAGAGGGTGCCGGAGGACGTGGCCGTGGTCGGGTTCGACGACCTGGCGCTGGCGTCCACGGCCGTGCCGCCGCTGACGACCGTGAAGCAGGACGTGGAGCAGCTCGGTCGGACGATGACGTGGCGGCTGCTGGCCGAGTTGGCCGGTGAGGAAGGGCTGCCGCCGTCGTTGTTGCTTCCCACCTCTTTGGTGGTAAGGGCCAGCGCCTGATCCTCCTACACTGAGCGACCGGTTGACTACTGAAAGTCAGAGGGTGGCTCATGTGGAGGAGCACGTCCGACGGTGCCGAGTGGTGGACCGTGTCCTGCCACCTCGTGGGCAGCGAGGGTGAGGAGCACGGGTTGTCGGTGCGGTTCTTCCGGAATGGCAACGGTTTCAGTCCGGCCCACGCGGTTCTGGTGGACGGTGTGGCCTGGTTGGACGCCGGCGCCCTGCGGTTGGTCCGGGACACCGTCGAGCGGGACGGCGGGCTGGATCCGTGGATTCGTGAGGCGTTCCTCGAAGTGCTCGCCGGCGGTGGGGTGGTC
>DATMCA010000385.1:0-2163 GCA_035559015.1 Umezawaea sp.
CCTCGCCGACCCTGTCCTGCACCTCCGTCTTGATCTCGGCGGGTTTCTCGGAGTCGGGGAACTTCTCGGCCTCCTTGAGGTTCTTCGGGGCTCTGTCGGCGATGGCCTTCTCCACCGCCTTGATGAACGCGGTCTTGTCGAACGCCTTGGGCGCGGCATCGTTCATCTTCTCGGCGTTGGCCGTCTTGCCCTGTGCCACCGCGTCGTCCCTCGGCGGTACGGCGGCGTCCTGCGCGGAGACGGCCTCCTTGCGCGGCGGGGGATGTGACGTCGCCACGGTTCGCTTCTTCTGCGCGACATCCCGCTTCACCGCGGCGAACTTCGGGTCTCCCGCCGGACCTCGTCGCAGACCGGCCGCCACCGCGGCGTTGCCGACCTTGTCCTGCAACTCCCTCGCCGCCGGATCAGCCCCAGGACTTCGGTCACCCGCCCGCGCGGCGGCCAGCACGGCCGCGTTCGAGGGCGAGAGCGGTGGTGGCGGCTTGCGTTGGGTCGGCCGCTCCTGCACCGGTGCGGGGGCCGGGGACGTCGTCACGGGTCGCTTCGAGCGGGCCAACGGCGGCGGCATGCGGACTGGGCACCTCCCGCAACGACGTAAACGGGCCCAGGGTCGCATCAGGGCGTCACCGGGATGTCACATGCCCGTCCCCAGCGACAAGGCCCACGCCACATGCCTCCGTGCCGGCCCGCTTGGTCAGTTCGCTTCGAGCCAGGTGGCAATGGTGGCGATGTCGTCGGCGACGCTGCTCGCGTTGTCCCCGCTGGGACTGGTCGTCGCGGGCGTGTTCACCCTGGACGCGCCCGCACCGCACTTCGCCGGCTTCTTCCCGGTCGCTGCTACCCCGCGGTCAGCTTGCCGGTGGCGGGTGCCTTCTTCCGCACGATCCCAGGCCGGCGGCGATTCGGCACCTGGCTGCTGGCCGCCGGACCGGTGACGCTCCTCTTCCTGGCGGCCTATCTGATCTCCTTCGACCGGGCCACGACCGCCGCCAACGAGGGCGTCGCCGGCCTCACGAGCCGTCTCCTCGGCTTGGCGGTCCACGTCTGGTACGTGGTGATGGGCTGGCGCGCCTTCCGCGAACACGGCGGGTGACACGCGGCGGCGTGGCTTCCCGTCGACCACGGACCGAGCCACGCCGCCGAGCCACCGCCGCCGAATACATCTGTGGGTGCCATTACGGTGCGGTGCCGACTCCGTCGCGCAGCGCGGTGAACAGCCGCTCCAGGCGCACGCGGTGGCCCCGCACGACGGTGTTCGTCGGCTCGCCCGCGACACGGCCTCGAACACCGCCTGCTGCGCCAGCGTCCCGCACAGCTCGCGGGCCCCGACCTCTGACCACCCCAGGATCGAAGGAGATCACAGTGTCCACAAAGGTCTGAAACGCGGTGGCCGCGGCGGCGAGTACCCGGCGACCTCGCTCTACATGACTACCGACCACGTCACCAAGAACCCGACGACCGTGCAGAAGCTCGTCAACCAGGCGTGCCGCTACGCCACCAACCTGGTCGTCAGTTCGCGAGCCGGGGTCAGGGGTTCCAGTACATCGTGGTGATCGCGCGGTCGAAGCGCCGCTCGGCCAGGTCCTCGCGCTGGATCGACCAGTGGACGGTGGCGCCCTCCAAGCCGGCGATGTCGAGGTGCCAGTCGGCGAGGAGCACCCAGTCCGCGACGTCGCTCGACACCGGCCCGTCCAACCGGCCCGTCTCGACCTCCCGCAAAGCGGCCGACACGGCGTCGGCGACCGGGTCGGTGCCGACGGCCACCTGGTTGGAGTAGCCGCCGATCTGCAGCGATCCCCAGATGTCGACGTCACGACGGGAGTCATCCCAGGCAGCGACGAGTTCCTGAGCACGAGGATGTCCCGGCAGGTGCCTGATCTTCGGTTCCTCGGGGAAGCAGGCGAGGTGGTGGTAGGGCAGCGACATGTCCGCCACGGCCACGAGCGGGCCTTGCGGAACGTGCCTGGTCGTCTCCCTGTACGGGTCGTACTCGAGCCCGGTGCGCTGCTCCCTCTCCACCACCACCGCGCCCGCGGGGACGTGCACCACGCTGCCCAGGTTGTCGCTGTCGTCGTCCATGTCCTCGTCGGGGTAGGCGAACAGCAGCAGGTGCCCGTCGGCGGGCAGCGGGAGGTCCGTCACGCCGGTGGGCAGGGCGGCGAG
>DATMCA010000386.1:0-2569 GCA_035559015.1 Umezawaea sp.
CGGTGATGTCGGCGGTGTTGCCCTTGCTGTCGGTGGTTTTGGCCCGTAGTGAGGCGAAGCTTCCGGCGGGTCCGTTGTGGATGAGTGCGGATTTGCCGATGACGGGTGCGTGGCGCCAGGTCTTGCCGTCGTCGAAGGAGACGTCGACGGTGATGTGGTTGACGCGGCCGTTGTCGGCGTCGGGGTTCTGCTGGACGACCAGGGGCACCGGGAACAAGCGGTTCGCGGGGGCGGCGTTCCGCTGGTCCAGGGCGGGGCGGAACCGGATGATCGACATCGGGATGGGGGTGTACCGCGGCCCCACGTCCGCCGAGCGGAACGTCCACGTGCCGCCGACCTTCGTGCTGAACTCGGACACCCCGCCGCGGGTCGCCTCGGTCTCCAGCCGGTAGGACGCCGCGGACGGCGGCACGTCGGCCCGGAGGTTGCCCGCGTCGGTGCTCTCGACGAACTTCTCACCGTCGCGGAAGAGGGTCGTCCTGGCGCTGTCGAACGTCGAGTAGCCCGCGCCGCCGGTGCTGTCGCCGAACATCGGCACCGTGATGCGGAGGGTCGAGTCGGTCCTCCCCAGCGCGTAGGCGAACCCGCCCATCGCGGGGCCGACCACCGCGTAGCCGGGCAGATTGTCGTAGTGCCTGCCCGCTCGGAACTCCCGCGGCGGCGTGTTCTGCTCCGCCTCGATGGTGTTCTCGAAGAGCTGTTCGTGCGTCGAGGTCCACTTGACGCCGTCACCGGCTACGTGGTCGGTCACGGTGCCGGACGCGCCGACGGGTGCCCGCCACGCGAAGCCGACGCCGCCGAGGGAGTCGGCCGGGCTCAGCGTCAGGACGTGGTCGCGGCCCTCGGGACTCGGCCCGACGGTGGTCCTGACCTCGGCGAAGTCGGCCTTGCCCAGGTCGCGGACCACTCCGGTGGGCATCTCGCCCCGCCACGCCGAAGCGAACCGGTAGTTGACCGGCACGTCGCCCACGGGCGTCCCCTGCCACTGGACACCGATCTGCGAGGCCATCCGGTTCGGCGCGGAGTCCTCGCCGATCTGGGCCGTCCGCGGTTCGTAGGTGTCGGGCAGCGCCTTGCTGTGGTTGATGGTGCCCGTCGACGTCGGCCAGGTCGCGCCCACGTTGCTGAGCTGGACCACGGCGGCCGGCTCCGGGACGGACACCTTGACGGGCTTGGCGGTCCGCGCGTCGGCGTCGACGACGGTGTCCTTGTCCACCGTCAGCTTCGGGGCCGCCAGGAACGCGTACACCTTCCCCGTCGAGACGGTGCTCCACGTGTAGTAGTCGCCCTTGGGCACGCGGATCTGAGCGCTCCCGTCGGCCTCGGCCAGGTAGAACGACTTCGCACCGCCGATGTCCCCGAGGAAGGTCTCGCCGGTCGGGGAGGGGTTGCCGTCGAGGTCGGTGTGGTTCACGGTCACGGTGTAGCTCTCGACCTCGCGGGCGATCGAGATCGGGCTGCGCACCGCGCCACCGGTCGAGGTGGCGATGACGGTGCCGGTGAAGGCGCCGTCGACCGAGCCGATCCTGGTGTCGCCGGTGACGACGACCTTCGCCTCACCACCGGCGGGGACGGTGACGTTCGCCGGGGAGACCGTGAGCAGGCCCGCGGGTGCGGGTTTGCCGTCAGGCCCCTTCGCGTCGACGGTCACGTCCAGGGTGACGGTGTCGGTGCCGGAGTTGCGGTAGACGACGTCCTTGGTGACCGGGACGTCGTCGGCGTGCGGCCACTGCTGGAGGCCCAGGCTGAGGTTCGCGGGTTCGGCCGTCACGGTCTGGGTGATGGCCTTGGTCAGGTCGATCCGTCCGGTGCCCTGGTCGAACGCGGTCAGCGCCGGGTTCGGCTTGGCGGAGGCGACCAGGGCGGCCTTGATCCGTGATCCGTTCCAGTCGGGGTGTTGTTGTTTGAGCAGTGCCGCGGCGCCGGCGACGTGCGGGGTGGCCATCGACGTGCCCGACAGGGACACGTAGCCGTCGCCCGCGGGGGTGCCGATCACGCCGGTGGACGACTTGGCCGCCACGATGTCCACGCCGGGCGCGGTGACGTCGGGCTTGACCCCGCCGTCACCGACCCTGGGGCCGCGGCTGGAGAACGGCGCGATGTTGTCGTTGCGGTCGACCGCGCCGACGGTCAGGGCGGCGTCCGCGCTGCCCGGCGAGCCGATGGTCTCGGCGCTGCCCTCGTTGCCCGCGGCGATGACGAAGAGCGTGCCGTACCGGGAGGAAAGCGTGTTCACGGCTTCTTCGAGCGGGTCGATCTCCGGGGTGTCACCGCCGCCGAGGCTGAGGTTGACGACGTCGGCGCCCTGCTCGACGGCCCAGGCCATGCCGTTGAGGATCCAGGACTCGGCGCAGCCGAACCGGATGCACACCTTGCCGTCCAGGATCTTGGCGTCCGGTGCGACGCCGCGGTACTTCGCGCCCGCGCTGGCGATCGTGGCCGCGACGTGCGTGCCGTGGCCGACCAGGTCCTGGTTGTCGGCGTCCTCGGTGAAGTTCTGCTCGACCAGTTCCCGGCCGACGAGGTCCGGGTGGGTGGCGTCGACGCCGGTGTCGAGCACGGCGACCTT
>DATMCA010000387.1:0-7314 GCA_035559015.1 Umezawaea sp.
GCTCGACTACGCACGTCAACACTCACCAGGACTCGGCCGCCGCGAGTTGTCCCTGCTGCTGCTCAACGAACTTCTCCGATCCACCGGGCTCGACACGTTCGAGCGCGGCGACGTATTCGCCCAGGTCGCCGCGCTTCTACCCACACCGGCACCCGTTGACCAGGACAAGATCGACGATCTGGCTGCGAAGGTGACGATTCCCCTGTCCATCCCCCCGCGTGGCCGACAGTTCGCTGTTCGCTGCGAACGGAGCGATCGCGCATGCCGCACCGTGGCTCGAGGCGTTCCGGAAAGCTGGCCACGGCCTTGGTGAGGCTGCCGCACGGGGACTACTCGATCGCGGCATACGGGCGATCCTCACCCACGTGCTCATCTTCCATTGGAATCGACTCGGCCTGACGGCCTCCAGCCAAGGCATTCTCGCTCACGCGGCCCGATCGGCTCTACTGCCGCATGGCCGATGTCAGCCGGCCTCCCGAAACACGGTGTCCCGGTCCCATTCCGGACGAGGTGGATTCACCCGTACTGCCGTCTTCACGGCGTTCCGAGTCGCGCGGACGGCTCTGTCGACGCTGCTGCGCCAGCCGTGGAGCACCTGTGACGGGTGCTCCACCGAGCGGTCACGACGTGGACCGGAGCAGTTCGCGTGCGAGTGCTTCGCCCCACCAGGACTCGGTTTGATCTCCGGACCAGCGGCGTTCGGTGCGGTCGGGTAGCAGCAGGACGTCCAGTTCATTCACCCGCACGACACCCGCCGGCTGGCAGATCGCCGGATTCCATGGCCGTTTCGACAACGGGGTAACTCGCTGGAGGTGATCTTCACCAGTCTTTCCCAACCACAACGGGTTTCGTGGACGGCGACCCGCCGTTGCCGACGGGCAGCACGGTGCCGTGCCTCAGCGCCTCCAAGGTCGAGCCACGTCGGCGCCGGACGAGTTCGCGCAGCGTGCCGACGTTGCGGTAGCCGACTCGGCCGGCGATCGACTCGGCGCTGAGAGTGGTGGTGCGCAACAGGTGTGTCGCCTCGTCGAGGCGGATGTCCTGGATGAAGTCCAGAGGTGACTTGCCGAGAACCGTCTGCGCGGTGCGTTGCAGGGTGCGTGTGCTGACGCCCAGTGCGCTGGCGGCGTGGGCCAGCGGAGGAGGGTCGGACAGATGCGTCCGGGCCCACCGTTCGAACGCGGTCATCAGCGGATCCGCCTGCGCCAGCTGGGTCGGGAGGGCGAACGCGGCCTGCGAGGGACGGTCGCCGATCAGCAGGTAGCGGGCGACCAGATCGGCGAGGTCGAGGCTGCGCTGCCGCACGATCCACAGCGCCAGGTCGATGTGCGCGAACGCAGCGCCCGCGGTGGTGCGATGGCTGTCGTTGACCAGTGTTCGCGAGTCCTCCAGCTCAACGGAGGGATAACGCTGCCGGAAGGCGGGTCCCAGCCACCAACTCGTAGTCGCCCGCCTCCCGTCGAGCGCGCCCGCTTCGGCCAGGAAGAACGTGCCACTGCACGCGGCGGCCAACGCGGTCCCGGAATCGGCCGCGTCCGCCGCGAGGTCGAGAACCCAGGCGTTGGCGGGGTCGCGCACCGTCGCGACCACCTGGTCCGGCGTCCGTAAACCCACCGCGGGCATGATGAACAAGTCCACGTCAGGCATGACCTCCGCGACCGGTGCAGTCGCCAGGCCGAGCCCGTTGCCCGTGCGAACCTGCACCCCCGCACCGACCACGGTCGCCGAGATGACCGGTCCGCCCTCGACGCTGAGCGCGTTCGCGGCGCCAAGCACGTCCATGATCGTCGCAAGCCCGGAGTCAAACATGCCCTCGATGGCAACCACAGCAACACGCATGTCGCAAACGATACTCAGATCGTCGTTTACGCCACTCCTGGTCGCCTCGTCGAACTCGTAGCTTGATCACCAAGCCGGAGATCCGGTCCCCCGCAATGGAACGAGGAGATCAAGCCATGGCACTGAAGTTCGGCGTACTGGCCCTGTTGACCGCGGAGAAGGGCAAGGAGGCACAACTGGCCGCGTTCCTGAACTCCGGCCGCGACATCGTCGAGGACGAGCCGGGCACCAAGGTCTGGTACGCCTTCCAGGTCGACGACTCGACCTTCGGCATCTTCGACGCCTTCGAGGACGAGGAGTCACGCGAGGCCCACCTCACAGGCAAGATCCCCGCCGCCCTGTCCGAGGCCGCCCCCGAACTGCTCGCCACCGCCCCCGACATCCGCACGGTCGACGTGCTCACGTTCAAGCACACCGCCTGAATCGGTGACGCGGGTTGCCTGCCGCAGGCGGCACATGTCCAGTGCGGCAGGCACCGGTGCTCGCATGCGCGGTGACCGCCGCGGACGGGGCAAGATCGATCGGCTCGCCAACCTCGGAACGAGGATGGTCCAAAAAGGACATCGGGGTTGCCGGCCTCAAATCCGTCGTCGCCGAACCATTCTCGTGGCTTGCCGCTACCTCGACCGGCTGACGGCCACGGTACGCATCGGTCAGTCGCTCCTCGCCCTCACAAGCGTCGTCGCCCGGCGGCACGATTCGGGCTTCGCGCTGCCGGGCGAGAAGTACGTCGGTGACGCACTCGTGACGGTTCTCCGGTCAGAAGACGGGGAGTTCGCCGCCGTCGACGACGAGGTTCGCTCCGGTGATCCACTGGGCGCGGTCGGAGGCGAGGTAGGCGACCGCTTCGGCGATGTCGTGCGGGTCTCCCGGTCGGCCGAGGGGGACCGCTGACGTCGTGGCCTCCAGGGGAACGCCCATGGCGTCGGCGAAGTTCTGGCGGATCGCGTCGGCGCCGGGGGTGAGGACGTTGCCGGGCATGATGGTGGTGACGCGGATGCCGGCCGGGGCGAGTTCGGAGGCGAGCGCCTTGCTGTAGGCGTTGAGCGCGGCCTTGGCGGCGGCGTAGTGGGCCAACGGTGCGGCCGGTAGGACGGCCGACCCGGAGGAGATGTTGACCACGACGCTGCCGGCACCGGATTCGCGCAGAGCCGGTAGCAGCGCGTTGGTGACCCGCACGGCGGACAGGTAGTTGAGGTCGAGGGCGTCGAGCCACTCCTCGTCGGGGATCGACGAAATGCCCCCGAGGTGGGCGCGGGCGGCAGCGGCGTTGTTGACGACGATGTCGACGCCGCCGAGTTCCCCGAGCGCTGCCGCGGCGAACGCCCGGACACCGGCGAGGGTGCTGATGTCGCCAGGGATGAAGGTGGCGTCCGTCGGCGTCTGGTCGGTGGCGGTGCGGGCCGTGGTGACGACGCTCGCGCCGCCGTCGAGCAGCCGCTGCGCGATGGCGGCTCCGATGCCGCGGGAGCCGCCGGTGACGATCGCCCGCTTGCCGGCGAACTCGGTGGGGTCGGACGGAGCAACAGTTTTGAACATACGGTCCAGAATACAGATTCTGGACCGATTGTCCAGAACCGCGTATGCTGGACGCATGGCCAGGCCGCGGAAGTTCGATGAAGCCGACGTGCTGGACACCGCACGGCAGCGGTTCACCCAGACCGGTTATCACGGCACCTCCGTCGACGACCTGTCGCGAGCGACCGGGCTGAGCAAGGGCAGCCTGTACGGAGCGTTCGGTGACAAGCAGGCGCTCTTCCAGCGGGTGTTCGACGACTACTGCGCCGGATCGGACGCGATGGCCGCGGCCCGCATCGACGGACCTGAGGACGAAGCCCTCATCCGGCTCCGGGCGTGGCTGCACTCACCAGAGGTCACCAACCCGTACGGCTGCCTGCTCGCGAAGGGCACCGCGGAGCTGGCATCCGAGAACGACGCGGTCGCCGCGCGGTCGCTGGCGGCGTACGAGACCCTGCTGGACAGCTGCCGCCGGCTCGTCGAGCAGGCCCAGCGCGCCGGGCTCGTCGACCCGGAGGCCGACGCGGAAGCGCTCGGCGGCCTGGTCGTCGTCACGCATCGCGGTCTGGAGGCACTCGCGAAAGCAGGGGTCGACCCGGCGACGCGGAACCGCATCGCCGACGCGGCGATCGCCGGCATTTCCCAGAAGACCGCGCGGCCGTGAACGCTCCACACCGAACTCGGCGTGCCTGGAAAGCCTGGCGGCCGACGAAAGCAGACCCACCCCGCGCCCACGACCTTCTCCCCTCGGGCACGACCTTCTCCCCCGCCACCGAGCAGCGGGCACAAGCGCTTGGTCCATGGCACTCAACCGTCCTCTTCCGAGGGTGAGCCGGATCTGTTCCGGCCGCACGAGAAGCTGAGCCCCGCACGGGGCCCGTGTCCGGCACGGCACCCTCGCCGAGTGCGCGGCCGGCAAGGTAGCCGACGGCGTCGTGGGCGGTGGTGAAGATCGGGGTAGGCCCGCGGCCACCGGCCGAGTGCTCTTCGGGGAGGTCGCGGTTCGTAGAGGCCGGCGAAGGCAAGGACGTCGTCGGCGGCCGGCAGGGCGAGGTGCCCGTGGTCGAAGCGGCGCTTCGCCGAGCACCATCTCCGTACGTGCCGCGCGGATTTCGTCCTTGATCCACAAGCCGAGCTTGACCGGTTCCCGCTCGGGCTGGACGTCGTTCACCGCATGGTCCAGCTCCAGGATCCACCGGGCTACCCAGGGCTCTGGTGCCTCGCGACGAGCGGCTGGAAGATGTCGTCGACGATCGAGTGGATCCTCTGCGGGGACACCGGCTGCATCGTCATGAGGAGGTCGTGGCGCAGGAGCTGAAACGGCAGTTCCAGCACGTGCTGCGGGATCCGGGCGAGGTCGAGCTCGCCGCGCTCGTGCGCGCGGCGGAACACCTCGTCGGAACTCCGGGGACCGTCGCCGAGCACACTGAGCGCGACGTCAGCCGGGGTGAGCCCGGCGGTGTCGTGGAGACCGGCGAACGTCGCGCCGACGAGCGTCGCGAATTCCTGCCGCCGCACGTTGATGGCACCCAGGAGCGCGAGCAGGTCGTCGCGCAGGGCGCCGGTATCCGGGATCTCCACCGGGTGGACGTCGCGGTAGTGGCGGATCGCGGCGAGCACGAGGTCGCTCTTGTCCGTCCACCGCCGGTAGAGCACCGCGACGCCGGTCCCGGCGCGGTCGGCCACGGACTCCATCGTCAGCTTGGCGAAGCCGGCCCGGGTCAGCTCGTCCCACGCCGCGGCCAGGAGGGCCTGCTCCAGTTCGGTCCCCCGGCGGCGGCGTTTGACCGCGCTCTGTTCGACGGAGCTCATGGCCCTCAGCATAAGAGTTGCTTGCCTTCCTTGTCAGGCCTCCGTACGGTGAGATTAAGGAATGCATCCAACTCTTAAGGACTTCATGATGATCGATGTCGCCATCGTCGGCGGAGGACCCGTCGGGCTCTTCCTCGCCTGCGAGCTCAAGCTCGCCGGGGTCGACCCCGTGGTGCTGGAGCGGCTGCCGGCGGCCAACCAGGCGGACAAAGCCCACGGGCTGACCGGCCAGGTGGTCCGCCTGCTGGACCACCGCGGCCTGTTCGAGCGGTGCGGCGGCACCAGCCCGCCGGCGCCGGCCCCCGCCTTCTACTTCGGAGCCATGCCGTTGCCGCTGGACGTCCTCGGGCCGGACAACCCGATGTACTTCCTGCAGATCAACCAGCGCGACCTCGAGCGCGTCCTCGGCGAGCGAGCCGCCGAACTCGGCGTCGACGTCCGCCGGGAACACGAAGTCATCTCTCTCGCGCAGACCGAGGGTCACGTCGAGCTCGTCACCGTGGATCCCGCCGGGAGGCGGACCGGGCTCAGCGCCCGCTTCGTCGTCGGCTGCGACGGCGGACACAGCGTGGTGCGCAAGCAGTCCGGCATCGCGTTTCCGGGGATCGTCAACGAAAACGTCGTGTCCCGCACCGCCCTCATCGCTCCGACCCGGCAGTTCAGCCGCGCCTCGGCCGGGACGTCCCGGCACGCGCTGGGCGGGCGGGTGCGGATCGAGGGGTTCGGCGAAATCGACGGCAGCTTCCACCGCACGGAACGCGGAGTCGTCTCGATCGGCCTCTTCGACCCCGAACACCCGCTCGTCAACACGATCGAGTGGGAAGACCACCCCGCAGGCGACTCCCCCGGCCCGGGCGCCCCCATGACCCTGGCCGAGTTGGAGGCCAGCGTCGAGCGCATCCTCGGCGCCAGGGTCTCCCTCGCCCCGCCACCGGACGGCTCACCGACCCTGCTGCGACGCCTCTGCGGCCGGAACACGCGCCTGGCGCAGCGATATCGCGATCGCCGGATCTTCCTCGCCGGCGATGCCGCCCACGTGCACGCGGCCTCGGGCGGCCCCGGCCTCAACCTCGGACTGCAGGACGCCGCGAACCTCGCGTGGAAGCTCGCGGCCGAGCTGCACGGCTGGGCTCCCGGCGGGCTGCTCGACAGCTACGAACCCGAACGCCGGGCCCTCGGCGAGCGGGTTTTCCGACAGTCACAGGCCCAAACCGCGCTGATGGCGCCGGGCAGCGCCGTGACCGCCTTGCGAGAGCTGTTCGCCACGATGCTGTCGAGGCGGGAGAACGTTCGGCTGATCGCCGACCTGCTGGCCGGCGCCGACGTCCGGTACGACATGGGCGAACCGGATCCGGCCGCGCCGACCGGGTGGTTCGCGCCGGGCCTCGACCTGGTCACCGAAAGCGGCCGCCCACGCCGACTCGCCGAGCTTTGCCGGGACGCCCGCCCCCTGCTCCTGGACCTCTCCGGCCGCGCCGATCTCGCCGAGGCGGTAGCGCCTTGGTCCGATAGGGTCGCCCGGGTGGCCGCCCGGACCGCGGCCCCGCCGGCACCCGCGCTCCTCATCCGCCCCGACGGCTACGTCGCCTGGGCCGGAGCCGGTGCCGAAGATCTCCGAGCGGCGCTCGGCCGGTGGTTCGGCACACCCCGGGCGATGGCCGAAGTCGGCGAGCGAGCCGCCGACCGGACGACGCGCAGCTGAGCGACGACGCACGTCGCTCGCGCCGCCCCAGTTCGAGTTCGAGTCCCCACACCGAGGCCGTGTCAGTGTCGCCGCGCGCCCGTGACAAGGAGTCCTCATGCGACAAAGCAGCACCGGCGCCGGGCCGCACACGAGCTGGAACGCGCGGCTCATCGGCCTGGTCGTCGTCCTGGCCCTGGTGAACTTCGTGGTCGATTCGGCCATCACCGCGCCCCTGCTCGTCCTCCCGGAAATGCTCGACCACTTCGGCACCGACCAACCGGCCTGGCTCAACGCCACCGCGATGCTGGCGGGGGTGATGTGGGCCCCCCTGCTCGGGAAGAGCGCCGACATCCACGGCACGCGCAAGGTGCTGGTCCTGACGTTGCTCCTCGGCGGCGCGGGTTCCCTGATCTGCGCGGTGGCACCCCACATCGCGATCTTCGTTGCCGGGCGCATGCTGC
>DATMCA010000388.1:0-6992 GCA_035559015.1 Umezawaea sp.
CGGCCTACGCCACCAGCAAGGCCGCCGTGTTCATGCTCTCCGACTGCCTGCGCGCCGAGTTCGCCCCGGCCGGCGTCGACGTCTCGACCATCTGCCCCGGCATCGTCAAGACCAACATTACCGCCACCACCACGTTCTCCGGTGTCGGAGCGCAGGAGCAGGCCCGCAAGCAGGCCCGCTCCTCACGCCTTTACGCGCTGCGCGGCTTCGGCCCGGAGGGTGTCGCCAAGGAGATCGTCCACGCGGTCCGCACCCGCAAACCCGTCGTCCCCGTGACGGTGGAGGCGAAAGCGGCCCGCCTGCTCAGCCGCTACGCCCCCTCCGCACTGCGGGCCTTCGCCAAGCTGGACGTCATCTAGGCGGGCAGCTTCCCCTCGAACAGCCAGGAGCGGAAGAACGGGCCCAGCGGCAACGCGGTGTGCCGCTGGGCGACCGCGATGAACTGGTCCGTGGTCGCCGTGCGGTGCCGGTACGTGTGCGTCCACTCCCGGACCGTCGAGAAGAACGCCGCGTCCCCCAGGACTTTGCGCAGGGTGTGCAACGCCAACGCCCCGCGCTGGTACACGCGGTCGTCGAACATCCCGTCCACGCCGGGATCGCCGATCCTGAGGTTCTGCGGCTGCCGCGCCAGCAGCGACCGCGTCCTGGACGCGAGCACCGACGCCGAAGCGCCGCCGGACTCCTCCGACCACAGCCACTCGGAGTACGCGGCGAAGCCCTCGTTGAGCCAGATGTGCCGCCAGTCGGCCAGACCGACGCTGTTGCCGAACCACTGGTGCGCCAACTCGTGCGCCACCAGCCGTTCGAAGCCCCGCCTGCCGTCGACGTGGTTGGCGCCGAACACCGACAGGCCCTGCGCCTCGATCGGCACCTCCAGGTCGTCGTCGGTGACCACGACCGAGTACAGGCCGAACGGGTACGGCCCGAACAGCCGCTCGAACAGCGCCATCATCGCGGGCTGGCGGCCGAAGTCCGTCGCGAACTTGGCGACGAGCCGCGACGGCACGGCCGCGGGCTGCCCGTCGGCCAGCTCCAACTCCTCGTACTGCCCGATCTGGACGGTCGCGAGGTAGGTCGCCATCGGCACGTCCTGCTCGTACACCCACGTCGTGGTGCTGCCGCCGACCTTGCCGTCGACCAGGACCCCGTTGGCCAGCACCGTGTACGGCGACGGCGCGGTCACGGTGATCCGGTAGGTGGCCTTCTCCCGCACGGTGTCGTTGCACGGGAACCACGAGGGCGCGCCGATCGGCTGGCTCGCTACGATCGCGCCGTCGGTGAGCTGGTCCCAGCCGAGGTCGCCCCACGCCCGCGTGCGGATCGGCCGGGGCGTCCCGACGTACCGCACCTCCACGGTGAACCGCGTGCCCGCGGCGATCGGCTTGCCCGCGCGCACCCGCAGCTTGCCCGCGGTGTGCGTGTACCGGACCGGCCTGCCCTCGACGAGCACGCGGTCGACCTTGAACGTGCCGAGGTCGAGCGCGAACGCCGTCAGCGCCTCACCGGCGACGACGGTCAGTCGCGCCCGACCCGACAGCCGGGCCGCTATGGGCTTGTAGTCGAGTTCGAGGTCGTAGTGCGCTACCCGGTATCCCGTGTTCCCGTGTGCTGGGAGGTAGGAGTCCTTCAGCGCCATGCCGAAATCGGGTTTCCGAGCCAACGGGTGCCCGCGGGCACGTCCTCGCCGCGCATCACCAAGGATGCGGGGCCCACCGTCGTGTGCGAGCCGATCGTCGAGCCCGGCAGCACGATCCCGTGCGGCCCGAGCGTCGCGCCCGCGTTGAGCGTCACCTGGTCCATGCGCAAGATCCGATCATGGAACAGGTGCGTCTGCACCACGCACCCCCGGTTGACCGTTGCCCCTTGGTCCAAACGGACCAGGTCGGCCTCGGGGAGCCAGTACGTCTCGCACCACACGCCACGGCCGATGCGGGCGCCCATCGCACGCAGCCACAGGTTCATCAGCGGGGTGCCCGCGACCGAGCCCGCGAGCCACGGCACGGCCAGGACCTCGACGAACGTGTCCGCCAGTTCGTTGCGCCAGACGAACGCGCTCCACAGCGGGTACTCCCGCGCGCTGAACCTGCCGACCAGCGTCCACTTCGCCACGACCGCCACCGCGCACGCCACGACGCCCGCGGCGAGCAGCAGCACGCCACCGCCGAGCGCGGCGGCCCAGAAGCCGTACCCGGCCAGGAACTCGAAGCCCGCGAGCGCCAGCACGGCCAGCGCGACGGACGCCATCACCGGCACGATCCGGCACAGCTCCACCAGGGCCCGCGCGATGACCAACCGCCGCGGCGGGTCGAACGTGCGGCTGTCGTCGCCGGTCTCGACCGTGCGCGGCAGCTTGATCGGCGGCATCCCGAGGTACGAGCTGCCCGCCTTCGCGCGCTTCGGCGTGGACGACAGGACGCCGACCAGGCCGCGGTTCGGCACCGAACGACCGGGCGCCGTCATGCCGGAGTTGCCGAGGAACGCGCGCTTGCCGACGCGGGCCGCGGCGATCCGCAGCCAGCCGCCGCCGAGTTCGTAGGAGGCGACCATGGTGTCGTCGGCCAGGAAGGCGCCGTCGCCGACCGTGGTCATCTTCGGCAGCGCGACGACCGTCGACGCCTCGACCCGACGGCCGACCCTCATGCCGAGCGCCCGCAGCCAGACCGGCGTGAACAGGCTGGCGTACAACGGGAACAGGCTGCTGCGGGCCATGTTCATCAGGCGTTCGGTCGTCCACGCCTGCCAGGCGATCCGGCCGTGCACGGGGTGGTAGCCCTCGCGCAGGCCGATGCTCAGCAGCCGCACCGACACCAGCACGACGAGCGCGTACGACGCCATCCAGGCCAGCGTCGCGACCGGGACGGTCAGCAGCGCGGTGCCCAGCGCGTCGGCGGGACCGGAGGTGGAGCTGAGGAAGTAGCCGAGCAGCAGCAGCGCGGGCAGCGCCGTGACGGCCGACAGCGCGGACAGCCCGAACGACGTCACGCCGTAGGCGAAGGACCAGCGGCGCGAACGCGGCGGCCGGGCGTTCGGCCAGCGGTGCGAGGACTTGCCGTCCTTCATCGCGGGCACACCGGACCAGCGCTGGCCGGTCGGCACCGAGCCGACCACGCCGGAGCCGGGGGCGATCTCGGCGCGCTTGCCGATGCGCGCGCCGGGGAACAGGGTGCTGCGCGCGCCGACCGTGGCGCCCGCGCCGACCCGGATCTTGCCGATGTGCAGCCGGTCGCCGTCCAGCCAGTGGCCCGAGAGGTCCACCTCGGGCTCGATGGCGCTGTGGCGGCCGAGCTTCAGCATCCCCGTGACGGGCGGCAGCGAGTGCAGGTCCACACCGGGCGCGATCTTCGCACCGAGGGCCCGCGCGTAGTGCGTGACCCAGGAACCGGCGAGGTTCGTGGCGCCGCTCAGCTCGGCGAGCCTCTCGGCGGCCCACAGGCGCGTGTGGACGCTCCCGCCGCGCGGGTACGTGCCGGGCCGCAAACCCCGCAGCAGCAGGCGTGCGCCGCCCGCGGCGATGGCGAGCCGTCCGGGCGGGCTGATCACCAGCGCCCAGCCGACCGCGACCCACGCCCACGAGATCGTCGGCGCCCAGGTGTGCGCGCCGGTCAGCGCCAGCACGTTGTTGATCGCGGCCAGCGCGACCGTCCACCGCAGACCGACCAGCGTGAACAGCGGGACCATCAGCAGCGCCTGGACCAGCTGCGTCGAGCGCGGGGTCGGCGCGACCTCGCGCACGGACGCCGTCTCGGCGGCGAACTCGTCCAGCCGGGCGGCCAGCGCGCCCAGCGACGGGTAGCCGTAGATGTCGCTGACCGAGCCGCTGGGGAAGCGGGCGCGGATCAGCGAGACCAGTTGGGCGGCGGCCAGGCTGCCGCCACCGCTGGCGAAGAAGTCGTCGGCGGGGCTGGTCGCGGGGGAGCCGAGCAGCTGCCCCCAGAGCTCCGCCAGCCACGCCTGGGTGCCGTGCATCTCCACGACCGGGCCCGCGGCGTCCAGGGACGGCAGCGGCCACGGCAGGGCGTTGCGATCGACCTTCCCGGACGTCTTGGTCGGCAGCGTGTCCACGACGGCCAGCAGCGGCACCAGCGCGGCGGGCAACGCGGCCCGCAGCTGTGCGATGGCGTCCGCCTGGTGGAAGGCTGTCGCATCTGATTCGGCGATGACCACGTACCCGACGAGCAACTGCGTGCCCGCCTTGTTCGTGCGCACGGCCGCGGCGGCCCCGGCGACGTTCGGCAGCGCCTGGAGCGCCGCGTCCACCTCGCCCAGCTCGATCCGGCGACCGCCCAGCTTGATCTGCTCGTCCGCGCGGCCCAGGAACAGCAGGCCCTCGGCCTCGGCGCGCACGAGGTCGCCGCTGCGGTACGCGCGCTCCCAGCCCAGGGCGGGCAGCGGCGCGTACTTCTCGGCGTCCTTGGCCCCGTCCAGGTAGCGGGCCAGACCGACGCCGCCGATGACCAGTTCCCCGGTCTCGCCCATCGGCACGACGGCTCCGGTGGCGTCCACGACGGCCAGCTCCCAGCCGTCCAGCGGCAGCCCGATGCGCACCGGGCCCTCGCCGGTCAGCCGAGCCGCGCAGGCCACGACGGTCGCCTCGGTCGGCCCGTAGGTGTTCCACACCTCGCGCCCCTCGACCGCCAGCCGCTCGGCCAGCTCGGGCGGGCAGGCCTCGCCGCCGAAGATCAGCAGCCGCACGTCGTCCAGCGCCTCGGTCGGCCACAGCGCGGCCAGCGTCGGCACCGTCGACACGACGGTGATCTCCTGCTCGACCAGCCACGGGCCCAGGTCCATGCCCGTGCGCACGAGCGAGCGCGGCGCTGGCACCAGGCATGCGCCGTGCCGCCACGCGAGCCACATCTCCTCGCAGGACGCGTCGAACGCGACCGACAGCCCGGCCAGCACCCGGTCGTCCGGGCCGATCGGGTCGTCGGCCAGGAACAGCCGCGCCTCGGCGTCCACGAACGCGGCGGCCGACCGGTGCGTCACGGCGACGCCCTTGGGCTTGCCGGTCGAACCGGACGTGAAGATGATCCACGCGTCGTTGCGCGGCCCCGGCGTGCCGACCAGGCCCAACGGCGTGCCGCGCAGCACCAGTTCGCGGTCCGCGGTGAGCACCGCGGACACGTTCGCCTCGGTGAACACGACCTCCGCGCGCTCGTCCGGGTCCTCCGCGTCCACGGGCACGTACGCCGCGCCCGCTGCCAGCACCGCGAGGATCGAGATGTAGAGGTCCACCGTGCCCGACGGCACCCGCACGCCGACCCGGTCGCCGAGGCCGATGCCGTCCGCGGCGAGCTTCTGGCGCAGCTCGTCCACGGCGGCCAGCAGGCCGCGGTAGGTCAGCGCGGTGGTGCCGTCATCCAGGGCAAACGCTTGCGGGTACCGCTGCGCGGTGTCCGCGAGCACGTCGACGAGGGTCCGCTCGGGCGCGGCCGAAGCCGCGTCGAACAGGGCGGGTTGGACGGTGGGGATCAGCTCCTCCTGCAGAACGGTCACAGGATCGGGCCAGCCGAGCACGAACGCACGTCATCCTCCGGGATGGTGGGGAAGCTGCTCCGCACCCGGTGGACGTCCGGTCAGGCAGCTCTCGGGCGGCCGCAGTGCCAGCCCTTCGACCTGCGACTTTACCTCTGGGTAACGGAAGTTGTCCCCCTACCTATACCGTCAGTGGCTGTTGTCACAGATCGCTAACGCCCACGATGGCCCGAACGAGTGAGCTGCTCCCACCATCTGGAACGGTCAAGTCGTCACCTGGTCGTGGTGTATCCGAGGTCGCACCCGCGACTCCACGGAACGGCGTCGAGCGCCGGACGCGCCAGCTCCCGGCTGAGGTTCCAGGCATACCAGTCCTCGGTGTCGTAGAGGTCGGACTTCATCCGCACGAGCAGGCACTCCCGCACGTCGGAGGGCAGCGCGTCGAACGCGGGCACGGCGTCGACGGACAGCGTGGCCAGGTACGGGAGGTCGATCTTCCCGGTCGCCTGCCAGCGCTCGACGTTGTGCTCGGCGATGAACCGGTCGGGGTTCAGCGCGGACAGCGCCAGCAGCGTCGCGACGCCGGTGGCCACCATGGACCGGGGCAGCCAGCCAGCCCGCAGCTTCACGCCCGCGCCGATGACCAGCAGGTAGACCACGGCCAGCCACACCTCGCAGGAGAAGACCACGATCCGCAGCGTGGTGAACCCGTACGCCTGCTGGTAGGCCCACATGCGGTGCAGCGCGGACGCCACGATCACCAGCGTCAGCCCGGCCAGTCCGCCGAGCAGGACCCGCAGCCACAGCCGGTCGGCCGCGGTCTCCGTCGCGGCGAACCTGGTCGCCACCCCGATCACCACGAGCGTGAGCACGGTGACCATCAGGAGCTGCCAGAACCCGCTGCGGGCGTAGTCGGCGTAGGTCAGGTCGGCCGTGCGCTGCACGTAGTCGTCCCCGCCGAACAGGCTCGCCAGTTGGACGCCGACGAACACGGCGAACACCGCGACCAACAGGCCGATCGGCGTCGCCCAATCCCGCCGCGACACCGTGCGCCGGTCGCGCGGCTCGCCGTCCAGCGGCAGCTCGGTGGCCTGCACGTAGCAGGCGCCGATCGTGCCGAGCCCGACCGTGACGAACAGGAACCCCCACTCGAACGGCGACCCGATGTCCACGCTCGGGACCAGGTTCCCCAGCAGGTCGGCGAACGCCGCGTCCGCCCCCGCCAGCAGCGGCACGAACACCAGCAGCAGACCGGCGCTGATCAGGATCGTCCGACCGAGCGTCCGGTCGCGGCGCGCGGGCCGGGCCTCCTTCAGCCCGCGCGCCGCCCACTTGATCGAGGGGAACGCCGCGAGCGGAACCGCGGCGATCCCCAGGACCACGCCCCGCAGCGTCCGCCCGTCCGTGACCGCGAGCGACCCCGCCGCGCACGCCGCCATCAGGGTCAGGGAGAACAGCCACTCGGACGTGAGGAACGTGGACACGCTCGCCAGCAGCACCGCCGCGACCGCCCACGCGAT
>DATMCA010000389.1:0-4679 GCA_035559015.1 Umezawaea sp.
GCACGTGGTCGACGTAGTTCGCGTTCCAGATGGGTTCGTACAGCTGGTTCGCGAAGCGCAGCGCCAGGATGTTCTGGACCGTCTCCTTGCCGAGGTAGTGGTCGATGCGGAACACCGACTCCTCGGGGAAGACGTCGTTCACGGTCTTGTTGAGCTGCTTCGCGCTCGTCAGGTCGTGGCCGAACGGCTTCTCGATGACCACGCGCCGCCACTGCGACGGGTGGTCACCGGGCGGCTTCGCCAGACCGGACCGCTTGAGCTGGTTGATCACCAGCGGGAACGCGCTCGGCGGCACCGACAGGTAGAACGCGTGGTTGCCGCCCGTGCCGCGCTCGCGGTCCAGGTCGGCCACCGTCGCGGCCAGGTTGTCGAACGCCTGGTCGTCGTCGAAGCTGCCCTGCACGAACCGGATGCCCTCGGCCAACTGCTCCCACACGGCCTCCCGGAACGGGGTGCGCGCGTGCTCCTTCACGGCCTCGTGCACGACCTGCATGAAGTCCTGGTCGGCCCAGTCGCGGCGGGCGAAGCCGATGAGCGCGAAGCCCGGCGGCAGCAGGCCGCGGTTGGCCAGGTCGTAGATCGCGGGCATGAGCTTCTTGCGCGACAGGTCACCCGTCACACCGAAGATCACCAGTCCGCACGGCCCGGCGATGCGCGGGAGGCGCTTGTCGCGGGGATCGCGCAAAGGATTGCGCCACTTGGTACTCGCGGTCACGAACCATCCTCCTGAATGGCTTCGACCAGCTGCGCCAACCCGGCGACGCGGTCGGTGAGGTGCAGTCGCAGCACCGGTCGGTGGCTCGCCAGCACCTGGCCGTCGCCCAGGGCCTGGGCGAGTTGCAGGACGCTGAGCGAGTACGGCCGGTCCGGGACCTCCAGGTCCACTTCGGACGCACCGGTGATCTGCAGGAAGACGCCGTTCTGGTGTCCACCCTTGTGGTACTGGCCGGTGGAGTGCAGGAACCGCGGACCCCAGCCGAACGTGGTCTGGAGGTGCGACTTGCGCGCGACCTCGGGGCGCAGCAACGCGAACGACGCGTCGTCGAGCCGGTCGAGGTACGCCTGCACGGACACGTAGCCGTGGTCCGGCGCCGCGGCGATGAGCGCGTTCAGCGCGTCCGCCACGGTCTTCACGTCGGTCGGCAGCCAGCCCTCGCTCGGGTAGACCTCGACCGGGCCGTCCACGAACGCGGGCGTGACCGGCGTCGACGCCGGGGCGTCCAGCAGGGAGCGGGCGGCCTTCTTGGCGGCCTCCACGTCCGGCTGGTCGAACGGGTTGATGCCGAGCACGCGGCCGACGATCGCGGTCGCGTACTCCCACAGCAGGAACTGCGCGCCGAGCGAACCCTCCACGGCCACCGACGAGGACCCGGTGGCCGGGCCGATCGCGACGGTCGTGGCGTCGGAGCGCGCGTCGATGAAGCCGGGCGCGCCCGGACCCTCGACCGCGACCGGCAGCAGGCCCGTGCCGTTCTTGCCGGTGGACTCGGCGATCAGCTGCTCCGCCCAGTCGGCGAAGCCCTTGATGCCGGAACCGCTGTCGGCGAAGACGACCTTCTCGGCGCCGTGCGCGTGCGCCGCGCCGAACGTCGCGGCCAGCACGATCGCGGGGTTCTCGGGGGAGTCGGTCGACAGGAGCTTGGCCGCGTCCGCCGCCTGGTCGAGCAGGCCGCCGATGTCGGCGCCCGCGAGACCGGACGGCACGAGGCCGAACGCGGTGAGCGCCGAGTAGCGCCCGCCGACGTTCGGGTCGGCCAGGAACACCTTGCGGTAGCCCAGTTCCTTCGAGAGCGACTCGAACGGCGAGCCCGGGTCCGTCACCACGACGATGCGCGACGCGGCGTCGATGCCCGCGTCGGCGAACGCCTTGGCGAAGATCCGCCGGTGGCTGTCCGTCTCGACGGTGCCGCCGGACTTCGACGACACCACGATCACGGTGCGCTGGAGGTCGCCCGCGAGCGCGTCGGCCACCTGCGCCGGGTCCGTGGTGTCCAGCACGACGAGCGGGACGCCCGCCGTGCCGGTGATCACCTCGGGGGCCAGCGAGGAGCCGCCCATGCCCGCGAGCACGACCCGGTCGACGCCCTCGGCGTGCAGTTCGCCGCGCAGCGCGACGATCTCGTCCACCAGGGGGCGGGACGTCTCGTGCAGCGTCGTCCACGACAGCCTGATGGCCGACTCGGACTCGGCGTCCGGACCCCACAGCGTGGCGTCCTTCGCGGTGAGCCTGCTCGCCACTCCGTCGGCGACGAGGTCACCGATGATCGTGTCGACCTGGTCCTGGTTGGGCGTGCGGACGATCTCCACGGAGATCACGTCGGTCATGTGGAGGTTCAGCCCTTCGCCTTGTCGAGCTGGCCGGTGACGGTCGCCAGCAGCTCTTCCCAGGACTTCTCGAACTTCTCGACGCCCTCGGTCTCCAGCGTGATGAAGACGTCGTCGATGTCGATGCCCGCCTGCGACAGCGAGTCGAACACCTCCTGCGCCTCGTCCGCGCCGCCGGTGACGGTGTCGCCGACGATGTTGCCGTGGTCGGCCACCGCGTCGAGCGTCTTCTCCGGCATGGTGTTGACGACGTTCTCGACGACGAGCTCGTCGACGTACCGGGTGTCCGAGTAGGACGGGTCCTTCACGCCGGTCGACGCCCACAGCGGGCGCTGCGCACGGGCGCCGGCGGCGGCGAGGGCTTCCCAGCGCTCACCGGCGAAGACCTCCTCGTAGGCGGCGTAGGCGAGGCGCGCGTTGGCGATGGCGGCCTGGCCGCGCAGCGCGACGGCCTCGGGGGTGCCCAGCTTCTCGATCCGCTTGTCGATCTCGGTGTCCACACGGGACACGAAGAACGACGCGACGGAGTGGATGGTCGACAGGTCGTGGCCGTTGGCCTTGGCCTGCTCCAGGCCCGCGATGAAGGCGTCCATCACGTGGCGGTAGCGCTCGGTGGAGAAGATCAGCGTCACGTTCACGCTGACGCCCTCGGCGAGCACCTTGGTGATGGCCGGGATGCCCTCGACGGTGGCGGGGATCTTCACCATCAGGTTGGGGCGGTCGACCGTCTTCCACAGGTCGAGCGCCTCGGCGATCGTGGCGTCGGTGTCGCCCGCGAGACGGGGGTCGACCTCCAGGGACACGCGGCCGTCGACGCCGTTCGTCGACGCGTACACGTCGCGGAACAGGTCGCACGCCGTGCGCACGTCGGTGGTGGTGATCTCCTTGACGGTGGCCTCGGTGCTCGCGCCGCGCGCGGCCAGCTCCCGGACCTGCTCGTCGTAGGACTCGCCCTTCGACAGGGCGCCCGCGAAGATCGTCGGGTTCGTGGTCACGCCGACCACGTTCTTGGTGGCGACCAGCTCGGCGAGGTTGCCGGACTTCAAGCGTTCGCGGGACAGGTCGTCCAGCCAGATGGAGACGCCGGCTTCGCTGAGCGCAGTCAAATTCGGGTTGCTCACTTGCTCTCTCCTGAACCTTCGCTCGACCCTGCAAGCAGGTCTTCGACATTCCGCAGCGAGGTGCGAGCCGCGGCGACAACGTTCTCGGTCGTGAAACCGAATTCCTTGAACAACGTCTGGTAGTCGGCGGAAGCGCCGAAGTGCTCGATCGAGACGATCTCGCCCGCGTCGCCGACGTAGCGGTACCAGGACTGGGCGATGCCGGCCTCGACCGCGACCCGCGCCTTGACCGACGGCGGGATGACGCTGTCCTTGTAGGACTTGTCCTGCGCCTCGAACCACTCGAAGCACGGCAGGGACACGACGCGCGTGGGAACGCCGTCGGCCTCCAGGACCTTGGCCGCCTCGACGGCGATCTGCAGCTCGGAGCCGGTGCCCAGGAGCACCACCTGCGGCGTGCCGCTAGACGCCTCGACCAGCACGTACCCGCCCTTGGACACGCCCTCGTAGGAGGTGCCCTCCAGGGTCGGCACGTTCTGCCGGGTCAGCGCCAGGCCCGCGGGGGCGGCGTTCTCCAGGATCGTGCGCCACGCGAACGCGGTCTCGTTCGCGTCGCCGGGGCGGACCACGGCCAGGCCGGGGATCGCGCGCAGCGCGGAGAGGTGCTCGATCGGCTGGTGCGTCGGGCCGTCCTCGCCGAGACCGATGGAGTCGTGCGTCCACACGTAGGTGACCGACGCCTCCATGATCGCCGCGAGCCGCACGGCCGGGCGCATGTAGTCGGAGAACACCATGAACGTGCCGCCGTACGGCCGGGTCGGGCCGTGCAGCGCGATGCCGTTGAGGATCGAGCCCATCGCGTGCTCGCGGACGCCGAAGTGCAGCGTGCGGCCGTACGGGTCGGTCTTCCACATCTCGGTGGAGATGCTCGGCGGGCCGAAGGACTTCTCGCCCTTGATCGAGGTCAGGTTGCTCTCGGCGAGGTCGGCGGAACCGCCCCACAGCTCGGGCAGCACACCGGCGACCGCGTTGATGACCTCACCGGAGGCCTTGCGCGTCGAGGTGCCCTTCGCGTCGACCGGGTAGGTCGGCAGCGAGTCGGTCCAGCCTTCGGGCAGCTTCTTCGCGACGAGCCGGTCCAGCAGCGCCTTGCGCTCCGGGTTGGCGGCGGCCCAGGCGTCGAAGCCCTTCTGCCACTCCGCCTTCGCGTGCTCGCCGCGCTTGCCGACCTCGCGGGCGTGGGCGAGGACCTCGTCGGAGACCTCGAACGTCTGCTCCGGGTCGAAGCCGAGC
>DATMCA010000390.1:0-13150 GCA_035559015.1 Umezawaea sp.
CACGTCGAGCGGCGGCACGTCGGCGATCTTGATGGTGTTGTTCTCGCTCGCGCCGATCGCCTCGGACAGGTCGTAGCCGACCTTCTTGGCGTCCACGTCGAACGCGGCCACGAACTCGATGTCGCTGACGTGGTAGTCGCCGAACTGGACGTGCATCAGCCCTGGCACCCTGGCGGCCGGATCGGCGTCGCGGTAGTACTGGACTCCCTGCACCAGCGAAGCCGCGCAGTTGCCAACCCCGACGATGGCCACCCGAACAGTGCGGCGTTGTGCGCCCATGCCGAGTCCTCCTTTTGGTTCTGCTGTGGTTATGCCCCTGATGGCGGCGGTCACTCTTCGTTCTTCCGCTGTTCGGCCTGCTCGTGGGCGATGAGCTCGTTGAGCCACCGCACCTCGCGCTCGGTCGTGTCCAGCCCCATGCGGTGCAGTTCGCGGGTGTAGCGGTCGATCCGGTCGCTCGCGCTCCCCAACGTGGTGCGCAAACCCTCGCGGCGTTCCTCGACCCGCCTGCGCCTGCCTTCCAGGATCCGCATCCTGATCTCGGCGGGGGTGCGGGAGAAGAAGGCCATGTGGACACCGAACGAGTCGTCGTCCCACGTCTGCGGCCCCGCGTCCACTAAGAGCTCGGCGAACCGCTCCTTGCCCTCAGCGGTGATCTTGTAGACCTTCTTGGCCCGTCGGCCCCAGGCCCGCACGTCGTCCTCGGGGGCTTCTTCGACGATGAGGTGGGCGCGTTGCAGACGCCCCAGCGTCGGGTACAGCGTCCCGTAGGAGAACGCCCGGAAGGCGCCCAGCAGTTCGTGCAGGCGCTTCCGGAGCTCGTAGCCGTGCATGGGTGCCTCGTGCAGCAGGCCGAGGATGGCGAAGTCCAGCACGAGTCACCTCCCTACCTGAGCCCCGATGGGTGCACTCAGTATATCGGCCCGATACATCAGCGCCTCCTGTTGAGTGTGTGCTGTCGCACACCGTGATATCGGATTCACCTACGCTGCCCTGAACGGACCACCGGTGGCGGGCGGTCGCCACGTACTCTTGTCGGGTGGTGACCCAGCGACAGGTCGTGGACTACGCGTTGCAGCGCCGTGCGCTGCTCGCTGACGTGCACTCGGGTCGTGTGGGTACGATGGAAGTCTGCGATGCGAGTCCATACCTACTCCGAGCTGCGAAGTTCCACGGCCAGCCGAGCGATGTCACGTGCCCGGTGTGCCGCAAGGAACCGCTGACTCTGGTGTCCTGGGTCTACGGCGAAGAGCTCAAGCACGCGGCCGGTTCGGCGAGAACCGCCGAAGAGCTCGGACGGATGTCGAACCTCTACGAGGAATTCACCGTGTACGTCGTGGAAGTCTGCCGCACATGTAGTTGGAACCACCTGGTGCAGTCATACGTCCTGGGAACGCGTGGTCTGAAAACTCAGAAGCCACGCCGGAGGACCGCGGCGGAGTGATCCTGCTCCACCGCTGATCGCCGTAACCGAATACCTGCGGTGTATGACCACCGAACCGCGCACGCGCGTGCGCCGGTCTGGGAGGGCCTTTTCGTGAACGACCAGCATGACGACAGGCAGCGTGGCGGAGAGCCGCAGTGGCCGACCGGGGACGACCCGGACGGCAGCGCGGTGGGTAGGCGTCACGGTGCCCAGGATCAGCCGGATGATCGAACCGGCGCTCGGAACCCGTCGCAAGGCGAGAACCGGCCCCCTCGACCGGGCACACCGCCCGGCGGTTTCCCGCGCCCACCGCAGGGTGCTGTTCCACCGCGTCCCGGCGTGCCCGGCGGTGGTGGCCGTCCACCCCAGGGGCCTCCGCCCCAGGGCTCTCCGCCGCCCAAGGGCCCCCCGCCCGGCGCGATGAACCAGGGTCCGCCTCCGCGCGGCCCCCAGGGCGGCCCCGGTGGCCGTCCCCCCCTGCCTCCTCCCGGCGGCCCGCGCAGGCCTCCCGTGCCCCCCGGCGCGGGCGGTCCGCCGCCGCAGGGCGGACGTCCTCCGATGCCCCCCGGCGGTCCGGGCGGTCCCCGCCCCGGTGGCCCCGGCGGCCCGGGAGGCCGTCCCGGCGGCCCCGGCATGCCCCCGCCGCCGCTGAAGAAGCCCGACGAGCTGACCGACCTGCTCCAGCCGGTCCAGCCCGCGGCGAAGCGCGAACCCGACCTGCTCACGCACCGGGAACCCGACGAGCCCGCGATCTTCTACGGCGACGAAGCCCTCGACGAGGACTACGACGACGAGGAAGAGCTGACGGACGAGGAGGAGCGCCGCTTGCGCAAGAAGAAGATCTGGCGGCGCGTCCGCCGCATCTCCTACGTCGCGGCCGGCCTGATGGTCCTGACGCCGGTGGTCGCGTTCGCGATCGCCTACCAGGTCGTCGACGTCCCCGACCCGGCCGTGATCGCCGCGGACCAGCAGAAGGCCGTCACGATCCTGTACTCCGACGAGAGCGTGATGACGAAGATCTCGCCGCAGGGGGCGAACCGGGAACTGCTGGCGGTGAACGACCCCGCGCTGACCGAAGAGGTGAAGCACGCCGTCTTCGCGGCCGAGGACGCCACCTTCGAGACGAATCCCGGCTTCGACTTCAAGGCCATCGGCCGCGCCGTCTGGATCCAGGTCAGCGGTGGTGAGAGCGGTGGTTCCGGTCTGACCCAGCAGTACATCAAGAAGGCGACCGAGAACGAGGCGCCCACGCTCTCCAGGAAGTTCACCGAGGTCGTCAAGGCCTACAAGATGAGCAACCAGAAGGGCAAGGACGAGATCCTCGCGGCCTACCTGAACACCATCTACCAGGGGCGTTCGGCGTTCGGCATCAAGGCCGCCGCGAAGATGTACTACAACAAGGAAGTCAACCAGCTCTCCTCGTCCGAGGCCGCCCTGATCGCCGGGATGATCCAGAACCCCAGCCGGTCCGAGGAGGAGAAGTACCCCGTCGAACGCTGGAAGTTCGTGATGGGCCAACTCCTCGACAAGAAGTGGATCACCCAGGAGTACTACGACTCCCAGAGCTTCCCGACCCCCGTGCCGCTGGCCGACGTCCAGCAGAACGCGCTGGAAGGCGTCCGCGCCCACATCCAGGCCCAGGTCGAGGCCGAGATGGCGAGCCCGGAGATCAACATGACCGAGGAGAAGGCCCTCAAGATGGGCATCGTGGTCCACACGACCATCGACCCCAAAATGCAGGAGGCCTCCGAGACCGCCGTCAAGGAGGTCATGGAGGGCCAGCCGGAGAACCTGCGCTACTCACTGACCGCCATCGACCCCAGCACCGGCGCGGTGAAGGCCTACTGGGCGGGCACCGACGGTGTCGGCATCGACTACAACAAGGGCACGCTCCAGGAGCCCGGCTCCTCGTTCAAGCCGTTCGACCTGGTCGCCGCGCTCAAACTGGGTCAGGGCGTCGGCGAGGTCTACGACGGCAGCTCACCGCGGAAGTTCCCCGGTCGTGAGAACAACCCGGTCAAGAACGCCGCCGGTGTCGCCTGCAACGTCCCCACCCAGTGCAGCGTCCGCGAGGCGATGGTCAAGTCGGTGAACACGGTGTTCTACGACATGGCCGTCAACAAGGTGACCACCAAGGCGGTCGCCGAGGCGGCCTTCCAGGCCGGCATCCCCGAGGAGGTCTCCATCGGGGGCGGCGACCCGCAGAAGCTCCTGGCGGGCGAGAACGGCGACGCGCCCGACGGCAACATCTCCATCGGCGGTGGCAAGACGCTCGTCCGACCGTTCGACATGACGTCGGCGTACGCGACCTTCGCGGCCAGGGGCACCTACCACGAGCCGTACTTCATCACGAAGATCGAGGGCCCGGACGGGAAGCTGCTGCACCAGCACGCCGACAAGTCCCGGTCCGCGTTCGACGCCGACCCCTCGAAGAGCGAGCAGATCGCGGACAACGTCACCGACGTGCTGAAGGACATCCCGAAGGCCTCCCCGCGCACCACGTGCGCGAACGGCCGTGAGTGCGCGGGCAAGACCGGTACGCACGAGCTCGACGGCATCGACAACTCGAAGGCGTGGATGGTCGGTTACGTGCCGACCCTCGCGGCGGGCGTGTACATGGGCACCGAGGCGGGCAACGTGCCGCTGCGGAACGCCGCCGACGACCCCGTGTTCGGTTCCGGCCTGCCGGGTCAGATCTGGAAGAGGTTCATGGACCTCGCCCTGGACGGCGCGCCGAAGGACACGTTCCCGAAGGCCAACATGATCGGCCAGGCTGTGCCGCCCAAGCCGTCGACCCAGGCGTCGTCCACGGCCAAGTCGACCGACCCGACGACGACCGACCCCACGACGACGTCCCGGCCGTCGGAGACCTCCTCGACGTCCGAGACGACCACCACCGGCAAGACGCCGCCGAACTGCCTCCCGGCCCTCTGCCCGCCCACCGGGACCAGTACGTCGACCGGGACGAACGCGGGACCCGGACCGGGCAACGGCGGGCGAAATCCCAACGATCCCTGATCCGCTCCACCCGACGAAGGGCCCGACGCACCAGCGTCGGGCCCTTCGTCGTCCCGGCGACCCGGTACGGGGAGTCGCCGCGAGTTGACCCCGACGTGATCAGCCAACCCGTAGCATCCGGCGGGTGTCCAGCCCATCGGATGTCCAGAACTCCAACGCAGACGACACGGACTCGCTCGGTCCGGACGAACGTGTCGTGCCCACGTGGACGGAGCCGCTGGCGAAACAGGCCAGCCGCCCGTTCGGCGGTCCGGTCGGTCGGCACGCCTCGATCGGGCGGCACTGGTTCTGGACACCGCTGCGGGTGGTGCTGCTGCTGGCGGTGGTGACGCTGTCGCTGGCGTGGCTGCAGAAGTCGCCGTGCATCCAGCAGTACGTGGACGAGAAGGGGCAGGTGCAACTCGACTGGCGGGGGAGCCGCCAGTTCGTGGCGCTCTGCTACTCGGACATCGTGCCGCTCTACACGGCCGAGCGGATGGACCAGCCCGGCACGTTCCCGTACCGGACGTCGTGGATCGACGACGAGGGCAAGCCGACGGCGCACATCCGGTACATGGAGTACCCGGTGCTCACCGGCGTGTTCCAGTGGGTGAACGCGCGGATGGCGCAGGGGTGGATCACCCTCGCGCAGTCGGGGTGGCTGCCCGCGCCGATGACGGTGATCGTCTACTTCAACATGACCGCGCTGTGGCTCGCGCTGGCGTGGCTCGCGACGGCGTGGGCCGTCGCCCGGCTGGCCAGGAGAAGAGTGTGGGACGCGGCGGTCGTGGCGCTGTCACCACTGGTCATCGTGCACGCGTTCACGAACTTCGACACGATCGCGGCGGCGTTCGCGACGACCGGGATGCTCGCCTGGGCGCGGAAGAAACCGGTGCTCGCGGGCGTGCTGCTCGGGTTGGGCGGCGCGGCGAAGCTGTACCCGCTGTTCCTGCTCGGGCCGTTGCTGATCCTGTGCTGGCGGTCGGACCGGCTCCGCGAGGGCATGACGACGGTGGCGGCGACGCTGGCGACGTGGGTCGCGGTGAACCTGCCGATCGCGCTGCTCTACCGGCCGGGGTGGCAGGAGTTCTTCCGGCTGAACGCCGAGCGCGGCGTGGACCCGGACTCGCTGTACAACGTGGTGGCCCAGTGGACCGGCTGGCAGGGGTTCGACCCCGGTCTGGCGCAGGGCCAGGTGCCCGAGGTGCTGAACGCGGTGAGCGCCGTGCTGTTCGTGCTCTGCTGCGCGGGCGTCGGGTTCATCGGCCTGTCCGCGCCGACGAGACCCCGGCTGGCGCAGCTGGGCTTCCTGGTGGTGGCGGCGTTCCTGCTGACCAACAAGGTGTGGAGCCCGCAGTACTCGCTGTGGCTGGTGCCGCTGGCGGTGCTGGCGATCCCGCGGTGGAAGCTGCTGTTCGCGTGGATGGCGGTCGACGCGCTGGTGTGGGTGCCGCGGATGTACTTCTACCTGGGCACCGACCACAAGGGACTGCCGATCGACTGGTTCCTCGGCACGGTCCTGCTGCGCGACGTCGCGGTGGTCCTGCTGTGCGTGCTGGTCGTGCGGGAGATCTACCGGCCGGCCCTCGACGTGGTCCGCCGAGGGGGCGAGGACGACCCCGGCGGCGGCTTCCTGGACGGGGCGCCGGACCGGAGGGTGCTGAAGCTGCCGAAGGCGCGCGAACCCGCGCACCAGATGAAGTCCTGAACGAGTCGGGCCCTGGCGGGGAACACCGCCGGGGCCCGTTCCGTCAGGTCAGGCGGCCACCGTCGTAGACGGGGGTGTGGTCCAGCACCGGCAGGTCGTCTTCCTCGTCCGTGACCGTGTCGCGGGACCGCAGGAAGACGTAGAACAGCGCCACGAGCAGCGCGGCCCGGCCCCAGACGCCGATCACCACGGCCTGCGCGGAGAAGCCGTCGTAGATGCCCGCGGGCTGGCCGAACTCGATCGCGTAGTACCAGCGGAAGATGCCGATCCCCATCGCCAGGTCGGCGGCGAAGTACGCGAACGCCCAGCCGAGCGGGATGCGCATCAGCACGAACATCGGCACCAGCCACAGCGTGTACTGCGGCGAGTGGACCTTGTGCAGCAGCAGGAACCCGCACAGCATCGCGGCGGACACCGGGATCCACGGGTACTCGCCCTCGCGCTGGTACCGGCGCCAGCCGATCCAGGCCGCCGCGACGAACGACAGGGCCATGCACACCGGCGACAGCACGCCGACCAGCGACTGCATCGTGTCGTCGGTCATGAAGGGCCGCATGCCCCAGTACCAGATGGAGTTCGTCGTGATGTCGACCCGGCGCTGGCCCTGGAACTCGAACGACGCCAGCCACCCCTTGTAGCCGAACAGCGCGAACGGCAGGTTGACCAGCACCACGGTGATGATCGACGCGAACGCGACCTTCACCATCCCGGCCCAGTCGTACCGCTTGCCGACGGGCAGCTCCTGGCCGCGCCAACCGCCGGTGAGGACGTAGAGCATCAGCGGCAGCACGAACAGCGCCGGGTAGATCTTGAACGCGAACCCGATCCCGAGCAGTACGGACGCGACCAGGGCCCGGTCGACCAGCGGCCGGTCGGCTCCGCGCTTCCCCCAGCCGCGGTGCACCACGTAGACCGCGGCGACCGCGCACAGCACGACCGGCAGGTCCCAGTTGTGGAACGCGTACAGCACCATCGGCGGCCCGACCGCCCACAGCAGGGCCCGCCACCGGGACAGCTTGCCCAGCAGCCACGCCGTCGCCAGGCCGAACGGCGCCATCAGCAGCGCCGAGAACAGCAGGAAACCCGCGTCGGTGTCGGTGAAGATCGCGCCCGCCCAGATGAGCAGACCGGTCAGCACCGGGTACTCGACGCTGCCGCCGATCAGCACGCCCTTGGCGTTGATGTCGCCGTGCACGTACGGGAAGACGTGCCGGTCGACGTCGCGGCCGATCCACAGGTGCTGGATGTCCGAGTAGCAGACCTCCTGCTTGTTCCGCTGCTCGTAGTTCGGCTGGCTGCGGCCCCACTGGTCGAACGACGGACCCGTGCAGCGGTCCTTGTTCGCGAAGCCGACCAGCAGGGTCAGCCCGCAGAGCAGCACGAGCACCGCCATGGCGGTGCGCCCGAAGTGGCTGGACCGAGGCCCGTCGACGTGCTCGGGCACAGCGGCCACCACTTCCTGAGCCATGCTCACCGGCCGACGTGCTCGCGCAGGAACGCGATGTCGGCGGCTTGGCCCTCGTCGGGTGTCTCCACCACGGCGGGGGCGTCGGCGGCCGCCAGGACGGCGACCAGCTGTTCGGGCGGGATGGTGCCGGACGCGATGTTCGCGTGCCGGTCGCGGGACGACGCGAACTCGTCGCGCGAGCTGTTGAGGTGGACGAGGTCGATCCGGCCGGTGATGGCCTTGACCCGTTCGACGATGTCGACCAGGTCCTCGCCCGCGGCGAACGCGTGGCAGGTGTCGAGGCAGAACCCGGCGCCGAAGTCGCCGACCTCGTCCCACAGCCGCTTGAGCGCGTCGAACCGGCGGGCCATGGCGTTCTCACCGCCCGCGGTGTTCTCGATCAGGATCGGCACGGCGAAGCCGCCTGACTCGGCCTGGCGCTCGAAGAGCTTGCGCCAGTTCGAGAACCCCTCGGCGGGGTCCTCGCCCTTGGTGACGTGGCCGCCGTGCACGATCAAGCCCTGCGCGCCGACGGCCTTGGCGGCCTCGGCGTGCTGGGCCACCCCCTTGCGGGAGGGGATCCGGATCCGGTTGTTGAGGGACGCCACGTTGAGCACGTACGGCGAATGGACGAACACAGTGATGTCCGAGGCGAGCAGCTCGGCGGTCTGCGGGTGCGGTTTGGGGGCTTTCCAGCCCTGCGGGTCGGCCAGGAAGAACTGGACGACTTCCGCGCCACGGTCCGCCGCGGCGCCGAGCGGGTCGTCGTCGCGGACATGAGCCCCGATGCGCATGACCATGCAGGGTAGTCGGCTTCGGTAATGCCCTGCCGCCCCACCGTCGATACGGGGGACGAGGGGACGGATGCGGAACCGCACGTGGACTGCGTCACCACCAGGACCTACGCTCGTTACTTGAAAGTAGGAAACGATGGGGAGGCAGGACATGCGGACCCGACTCACCCGGTTGTTCGGAGCGGTACTCGTGGCGCTCGCGATCGGCGCCGTGGGCGCCGTCGCAGGTCAGGGCACCGCGGCCGCGGCTGAACCGGTGGTCGTGGGCAGCTGTCGGACCACCGTCGAGGGCGCGCCGGGCACCCCGGTCGCGCTCAGCCCCGGCGCCGTGGTCGACCCCGTCGTCAACCTCGTCCGCGCGATCCCGCTGCTCGGACCGCCCCTCGCGGACCCGCTGCGCCAGGCGTTCACCTCGCTGCCGCCGATCCCGATCGGCGCGATCCCCACCGGCACGGGCGTCATCACCGGCGGCGAGATCGCGAACAAGGTCGTCGCCGAGCTGGCCAAGATCCCGCTGCTCGGTCCCGTGATCGGCACCCTGGCCGGCTCCGTCCAGCAGACCCTGTCCGCCACCTGCGGCGTGACGGTGAAGGCCGTCAACGCCGTCGTGGCCCCCGTGCAGGACGGCACCAGCGCCATCGCGGACGCCTCGCAGGGGATCGTCGAGCAGGTCGTGCCCGGCGCGAACCAGCCGCAGACCCCTCCGCCCGGCGGGCAGCCGGGCACGGGCCAGCCGGGCACCGGCACCCCCGGCACCGGCACGGGCACCACGCCCGGCGGCCAGCCAGGTCCCGGCAGCATCTTCAGCCCGGTCGGCGGCGTCGGGCCCGGTGACGTGCCGCTCTACGGCCCGCAGGGGCTCGGCGCGAACTTCGGCCGCGTCCCGCTGTTCGGCTACGGCTCGCTGCCGTTCGCGACGCCCGGCCTGTTCTCGCCGTCGCCCGGCGTCCGCTACGGCGGCCAGGTGCCCGGTTACACCCCCGGTTACGGGCTGCCGACCACCGAGACCGGCAACGTGCAGACCGCTGGCCGCGCACAGGCACTGCCCGGCACCGGGAAGATGGGCGGCGTCGCCGCTCCGGTGCTGCTCGCGGTGCTCGCGCTCTCCTGCGTGACCGGCGCCCTGGTGCGCACGTGGGTGCTGCGCCGTTCAGCGGCTTGACCCCGGTAATCGACCACTGCTACTCGCTGTTACCCTGGACAGGTTGCTGACGCGACGACCCTCCTGCCACGGATAGTCCGTGGCCGCGAGTCCACAGGAGGTGAGTGGTCCTCATGCGTCATTACGAAGTGATGGTCATCCTTGACCCCAGTCTCGACGAGCGCACTGTTGCTCCGTCGCTGGACAACTTTCTCAACGTCATCCGCACCACTGGCGGGAACGTGGAGAAGGTGGAGGTCTGGGGCAAGCGCCGGTTGAGCTTCGAGATCAACAAGAGCAGCGAGGGCATCTACGCCGTCCTCGACCTGACCTCGACTCCCGACGCGGTGAAGGAACTGGACCGCCAGCTGGGCCTGCAGGAGACCGTGCTGCGGACCAAGGTCATGCGGCGCCACCCCCCGAAGTCCACGAAGGCTTCGGCGAAGGCGGCCAAGAACGCCGCCAAGGCCAAGGTCTGAGGCAGGGGCTCCCGACATGGCTGGCGAGACGACGATCACGGTGGTCGGAAACCTGACCGCCGATCCCGAACTGCGCTTCACCCAGTCCGGCGCCGCGGTGGCGAGCTTCACCGTGGCGTCCACTCCCCGCACGTTCGACAAGGCGTCGGGCGAGTGGAAGGACGGCGACGCGCTGTTCCTGCGGTGCAACGTGTGGCGTCAGGTCGCGGAGAACGTGGCCGAGTCGCTCACCCGTGGTTCGCGTGTGCTCGTGTCCGGGCGGCTGCGCCAGCGTTCCTTCGAAACGAAGGAAGGCGAGAAGCGCACCGTCATGGAGCTTGAGGTCGACGAGATCGGCCCCTCGCTGCGCTACGCGACCGCGAAGGTCAACAAGGTCAGCCGTGGCGGGGGTGAGGGCGGCGGCTTCGGCGGCGGTTCCTCCGCCCCCCGCGGTGGTGGCGCGCCCGCTGACGACCCCTGGGGCTCCGCCCCGGCGGCGAGCAACAGCGGCGGCGGCTTCGCCGACGAGCCCCCCTTCTAGACCGCGCACCGGTCACCCAGACAACCCACACCGCGTTTACCCAGGAGCTAACACATGGCCAAGCCGCCTGTGCGCAAGCCCAAGAAGAAGGTCTGCGCCTTCTGCAAGGACAAGAGCGCCACTCAGATCGACTACAAAGACACCACCATGCTGCGGAAGTTCATCTCCGACCGCGGCAAGATCCGCGCGCGCCGCGTGACGGGCAACTGCTCGCAGCACCAGCGCGACGTCGCCATCGCCGTGAAGAACTCGCGCGAGATGGCGTTGCTGCCCTACACCTCGACCGCCCGCTAAATCAGAGAGAGACGGAGCCCAGAACATGAAGCTCATCCTCACTGCTGACGTGAGCGGCCTTGGCGGCCCCGGCGACATCGTCGAGGTCAAGGACGGTTACGGACGCAACTACCTGCTGCCCCGCGGCCTGGCCATCGTGGCCACCAAGGGTGCCGCGAAGCAGGTCGAGGTCATCCGCCGTGCCCAGGAGACGCGCCGCGTGCGCGACCTGGACCACGCCAAGGAGATCAAGACCGCGCTCGAAGGCCTCGGCGCCGTGGCGCTGAAGGCCAAGTCCGCGAAGGGTTCCGGCAAGCTGTTCGGCTCGGTCACCACGTCCGACGTGGTGTCCGCGGTCCGTTCCGCCGGTGGTCCGACGCTGGACAAGCGCGCCATCGAGCTGGCCGGTCACATCAAGACGACCGGCAAGCACGCGGTGACCGTCCGGCTGCACCCGGAGGTCACGGTCTCGCTCTCGGTGGACGTGTCCTCCGCCAGCTGAGCACCGCAGATCGACCACTGACAGCGCCGTCCCCCCGGTTGGTCGGGGGGACGGCGCTGTCGCTCGTTTGCCGTAGTGCTCGGGTAATCACCAGCCTGTGGACAGCCGCTGTGACACGTGCTGCGCGACACGCCGAAAAGTCGGTTACACGCGACACGCCGCGCCCGTGACCAACAAGTTTTTCCACAAGTTGTACACAGCCTCTGACCTGGGGCTATTTCTGTCACACACCAAGTTGTACACAGGTTGTCCCCACCTTCTTGGCCCGGTGTGGCCAGATAGCGCGGATCATCCACAGCCTGTCCACCGACTTGTCCACAGGCAGGTTTGCTTGCTCCAGTCGGGTGGCTCTAGCGTCCGGGACACACCCCGGTGCTCGCTGTGAGTTGCAGCCCGTGCTGCGAAGAATTGTCGGTGCCTCGGGGTACAACGGACCTTGGACAGCTCGATGCGTGGAGGTGAGGGCGCGGTGGCGCTGGTGGACGACCGAGGGATGGCCGAACCCAGCTTCGAACGGCAGCCCCCACAGGACCTGGCCGCGGAGCAGTCGGTCCTGGGCGGCATGCTGCTGAGCAAGGACGCCATCGCCGACGTCATCGAAGCGCTCGCGCCGACGGACTTCTACCGTCCCGCGCACCAGGCCGTGTACGACTGCATCCTCGACCTGTACGGCCGCGGCGAACCCGCCGACCCGATCACCGTGTCCGCGGAGCTGGAGCGCCGGGGTGAGCTGCTGCGCGTCGGCGGCGCCCCGTACCTGCACACGCTGATCGCGACCGTGCCGACGGCGGCGAACGCCGGGTACTACGCGGAGATCGTCGCCGAGAAGGCCGTCCTGCGCAGGCTCGTCGAGGCGGGCACGCGCATCGTGCAGCTCGGCTACAACGGTGCCGAGGGCGCCGACGTGGACGAGGTCGTGGACCGCGCCCAGGCGGCCATCTACGAGGTGACGGACCGCCGCACGACCGAGGACTACGTCGCCTTGGAGGACCTCCTCCAGCCGACCATGGACGAGATCGACGCCATCGCCTCGCGCGGCGGCAACTCCAGCGGCATCCCGACCGGGTTCGCCGACCTCGACGAGCTGACCAACGGCCTGCACCCCGGCCAGATGATCATCGTCGCGGCCCGCCCCGGTGTCGGCAAGGCGCTGGCGCTCGACACCCCGCTGCCCACGCCGACCGGCTGGACGACCATGGGCGAGGTTCGCGTCGGCGAGCGGCTGATGGGCGCCGACGGCAGACCGACCAGGGTCGTCGCGGCTACCGAGGTGCTGGTCGACCGCCCGTGCTTCGACGTGGAGTTCAGCGACGGCACCGTGATCACGGCCGACGCGCAGCACCAGTGGCTGACCGAGTCGTGCAGCGCCACCGGCGGGTTCTGGGCGATCCGCACCACCGAGCAGATCCACCGCAGCAGCGCGCGGCACTCCGTGCGGCTCTCGTCCGGGTGGAGCCTGCCCAACGCCTCGCTGCCGCTGCCGCCCCGCGCGCTCGGCGCGTTCCTCGCGGGCGTGGGTGAGCTGGGCGTCGTGTCGGACGAGTTGTCGGACGACGAGGTGCACACCGCCAAGGACCTCGGGCTGGCCGACGAGCCGCACATCCCCGTCGAGTACCTGCGCGCCAGTCGGGTGCAGCGCCAGGAACTGCTGGACGCACTGCTGGTAGGCGGGTCGTCGGGCACGCGGTTCGTGCGCTTGGCCCGTGACATCGCGGAACTGCTGCGGACGTTGAGCGGCGACCGCGTCGACATCACCGCCGTCCGCCCGGTCGCGAGCGTCCCCGTGCGCTGCGTCGAGGTCGACAACCACGACCACATGTACCTGGCCGGCCCCACCATGATCCCGACCCACAACTCCACCCT
>DATMCA010000391.1:0-5922 GCA_035559015.1 Umezawaea sp.
CGTAGCCGACGTCGCGGGCGATGACCGCGATCGGGTCCGTGCCGCGGCGCAGGCGATCCGCGGCGAGTTCGATCCGCCAACCGGTGAGGTAGTCGACGGGACCGCGGCCGACCACCTCGCGGAACCGGGCGGCCATCGTCGATCGCGACACGGCGGCCGTCCGCGCCAGGTCGGCCACCGTCCAGGCGCGTTGCGGGTGGGCGTGCAGGGCGCGCAGCGCCGGGGCCACGACCGGGTCGCCGAGCCCGGCCAGCCACCCGGACGTCGACCGCGGTTCGGTGGCCAGGTGCCGTCGCAGGACCTGGATCAGCATCACGACGGCGAGGTGCTCGGCGACCAGGCCCGCCGCGAGCCGGTCCTGGCGCAGTTCGGCGTCGACCTGGCCGATGGCCCACAGCGCGGTAGCCGCCTCCGGGGTGCCCGCGGGCACGTGCAGGACCGGCGGCAGGGCGTCCAGCAGCAGGGCCCGCGCCCGCGCGCCGAACGAGAAGCCGCCGCCGATCAGGTCGACGTCGGCGCCCTCGCCCGCACGGGCCGGGCCGCCGTCGGCCGCCGCGAACAGCGGTCCGGCCGGAACGGGGGCGGTCGGCTCGCCGCCCGCCAACCGGAAGGCGCGCGGCCGGGTCAGCAGGAAGCAGTCGCCCGCCGCGAGGTCGACCACGTCGGGCAGCCCCTCGACGGTGAGCCGGCACCGGCCGTGCCGCACGGTGTTGAACTTGACGCCCTCGGGCGCCTCGAACGCCACCGCCCAGTTCCCGCCCGCGACCAGCCCGGACGAGAGGTAGCCGCGCGTCTCCAGCAGCGACAGCACGTTCTCCAGCGGATCCACCGGCACCTCCTCCTGGACGATGGCTGAAGAATCGTGGACTCCAGACCATGGTAAGTCCAAAGAACCGGTCCTACGGTCGATCACATGACCTCAACGCTCCCCTTCACCGCCCGGACCACCGCGGAACAGGTCCTCGACGGCGTCGACCTCGCCGGCCGTCGGATCGTCGTGACCGGTGGCGCCTCCGGCATCGGCGCGGAGACCGCCCGAGTGCTCGCCCGCGCCGGAGTCGAGGTCACCGTCGCCGTCCGCGATCCGGCCCGCGCCGCCGCACTGGTCGCCGAACTGCCACCGGGCTCGGTGCGGGTGGCCGCCCTCGACTTGGCGGACCTCGACTCCGTGGCCGCGTTCGCCAGCGACTGGCAGGGCCCGCTCGACGTGCTCGTCGCCAACGCCGGCGTCATGGCGATCCCCGAACGCCGGGTCACCGCCACGGGCTGGGAACTGCACCTCGCCACGAACTACCTCGGCCACTTCGCCCTGGCCACCGCGTTGCACGGCCACCTGCGGGCGGCGGGCCGGTCGCGGCTGGTGGTCGTCAGCTCGGGCGCGCACCGCGACGCCCCGTTCGACTTCGCCGACCCGCAGTTCGAGCACCGGCCCTACGACCGCTGGACCGCGTACGGGCAGTCGAAGACCGCGGACGTGCTGCTCGCCGTGGGTGCCGCCCGCCGGTGGGCCGCGGACGGCGTCACGGCCAACGCCGTCAACCCCGGCTGGGTCATGACCGGCCTCCAGCGCCACGTCGACGACGCCACCATGAAGGCGATGGGCGCGATGGACGAGCACGGCGAAATCATCGAGCAGCCGTACTCCAAGACCCTCGCGGAGGGCGCCGCCGCCTCGGTGCTGCTGGCGGGCTCACCCCTGGCGCTGGACCTGACCGGTCGGTACGTCGAGGACAACCGGGTGGCCCCGACCGTGCGGCCGGGCGACGACCAGCCCGGCGGCGTGGCCGCGCACGCGGTGGACCCCGAGGCGGCCGAACGGTTGTGGGAGTACGGCTCGCGGGCGCTGGGGTGACGGCCGGGCCGCACAGGGCGGGCACTTCGGGTGGCGCGTCCACAAAGGACTTTCAGGGACGCGGTGCCGGCGGTCGCGGCGATCCTCGGTGCACCGCCCGCGGTTCAGTGGCCGCTGGTGGGACGGCTGTCGGCGCAACTCGTCGCCGTCCGACCCCGGCTCACCACCCGGACCGTTCAGAACCTCCCGAACAGCCAGCGGCCCGCCGTGCTCCGCGCGGGGGCCAGGCAGAAGTCCCGCACCACCCGCACGATCTCCACCACGGAGACCGAGCCGTTCCCGTCGTGGTCCACGGCGGCGAGCGCGTCGGCGGCTTCCACGTCCGACAGCCCGCACGCGCGCAGCAGGCGGGTGAACTCGGCGACCTCCGCGACGCCGTTCCCGTCGGCGTCGACCAGCAGCACCACGGCCTCGGCCAGCGGCCGGACGTCCCGGTCGAACCCGTCGTCGTGCGAGGCCGTGTCCAGCCATCGGAGGTACTCGGCCTGGCTGACGGCCCCGTCGTCGTCCAGGTCGGACCGGCGGGCCACCGCCCGCCACAGTTCGCGGTAGTGGTGGCGGACGACGGTCGCGGTCGGCGAGCCCGGCGCCTCGCCGAAGGCCTGGACCAGGCGCAGCGCGAACACCTCGAAGTCGTCCTCGGTGAGCCGCCCGTCCCCGTCGGCGTCGAGCGCGCCGAACCTCGTCGGCCCCGGCTCCGCCGTGCGCCCGCTGGTGGCCAGCGCCCCGCCCCACGCGACCACGTGCTCGTGGCCCGCCGCGAGCACGTCGGCGTGCGTCGCCCCGCCGTGCCGGTCGAAGCGCACCGCGGTACCGGTGCGCCGCAGGTCGGCGACGAACCGCTCCACCACCTCGACGGGCACGACCTCGTCGGCGTCCCCGGCGGTGATGTACACCGGCCGGTCCATCCGGGCGACCGGCACGCGGCAGGCGTGCAGCACCGGGTCGATCCCCGGACGGGCGCGGATGCCGGTGATCCCGGTGGCGTCGTTGGTCTGCCGGTCGATGGCGCGGAACACGTCGACGAGCGTCGCCGTGGCCGCGACGTCGACCAGCCTCCCGCCCGCGTCGGTCAGGAAGGGGCGCGGGTCGAAGTCCGGGTGCGAGGCGCGCAGGCCCGCGAGCAGGAACGGCAGCAGCACGGACACGCGGCGCTCGCCGTCACCGGTCAGGACGTCGACCAGCAGGGGCAGGTGCACCGGCGGGGCCAGCGCGACCGTGCCGAGGAAGTCCAGGTCGGGCGCGTAGTGCCGGGCCATCAGCCCGACGAACAGCGCCGCGTGGGCTCCCTGGGAGAACCCCGCCACCAGCCAGGACCCGCTGACGTCGCCGTGCAGGCCCCGCGCGGCGCGGACGATGTCGATCACGTCGTCGGCGACCGCTTCGCCGTTGAAGTACGGGTGCGGCCCCGCGGTGGCCAGTCCCTCGTAGTCGGTCGCCGCCACCACGTGGCCCGCCGCCAGCCAGCGCGCCACGTGCTCGCGTTCCAGCCTGCTCAGCCCCGTTCGCGACGGGGCGCAGTGGTCGGCGAGGCCGGTGGTGCCGTGGGCGAAGCTCACGACCGGCCTGCCGCCCGCGGGCGGGGGCCCGGCGGGGAGGAACACCGACCCGCTGACCTCCCGGCTCGCCCCGTCGTGGCCGACGCCCTGGTAGACCACCCGGACCGCGTCGGCGGCGTGCTCCGGCCAGAACCCGGCGGGCAGGGCCTCACGGGTGAGGAGCGTGCCCGCCGCGGGTGTGCCCTGCGCGGTCGTCGGGGGTAAGGCCACCGGTTCCTCCTCGTCCCGGTCCGCGGTGGAACCGGCTGTTCGACGCTGTTCCGCGGCGAGGAATGTAACCGGATCGGGAACCCGTTCGGTGTTCGTTCACCCGCTGGTGTCACCCGCCGCACGGCCGTCCACACCGTCCTCAGTGGACGGTCCGGTTCGTCTCACATGGATCCACCAGCCGTTCGTCTCTTGTCGACGGGCCGGACCCACGCCATGATCACGGGCGCCGACGATCGACCCGGTGCTCGTGACGAGGTGGAAGGAAGACCTCCATGCCAGTCCCCGAACGCCTGCCGCGGTGGAGGCGCGCCGCCTCGCTCGTCCTGTCGGCCGTCCTGGTGGGGGTCGGTGTCACGGGCACCGCCGCGGCCGAGCCGGAACCGGCCCCGCTCAAGGTCATGGTGGTGGGCGACTCGATGTCGCACGGCGCCGAAGGCGACTGGACCTGGCGCTACCGCCTGTGGGAGTGGTTCAGGGGCCAAGGCGTCGCCGTCGACTTCGTCGGCCCGTACACCGGCACCCAGGACGCCGCCGTCGCGGCGCCCCCGGCCGTGCCGCCCCTCCAGGGGGAGGAGCCCGCCCCACCGGGCCCGCCGCGCACGAACGGGGCGTACGCCGCGGGTACGGAGCCGTTCGACAGCGACCACTTCGCCGTGTGGGGACGCCAGGCGGCCCAGGACAAGGCCCTGATCCGCGAGCAGGTCGCGCTGCACCAGCCCGACTACCTGCTGGTGGGCCTCGGGTTCAACGACCTCGGCTGGTTCGTCAGCGGACCCGAGGGCACCCTGGACAGCATGAGGACGCTGGTCGACGAGGCCCGCGCCGCCAAGCCGGACATCAGGTTCGCCCTGGCCAACGTTCCCCAGCGCACCAGGATGGACGGTCGCGAGGACCTGCCCCGCAACACCGACGCCTACAACGCGATGCTGGCCGGCGCGATCCCGTCGTGGAGCACCCCGTCCTCCCCGGTGGCGCTGGTCGACTGGCGCGGCGGCTACGCCTGCGAGCTCGACGGCTGCCCGGACGGCTACGACGGCCTGCACCCCAACGCGAGCGGCGAGTACAAGATCGCCCGCGCCTTCGAGCGCACGCTGCACGACAGCTACGGCCTCGGGGCCACCGTGCCGCCCCTCCCGGGCACGATCCCGGCGCGGCCGACCCCGGTGCCGGACCACGTGGTCGCCGCGGCCACCCCCGGCGGCGTTACGGTCACCTGGGACGCCGTCTTCGGCGCCTACGGCTACACGGTGTGGAGCCGGCTCAAGGGTGCCACGACGTGGAACGAGTCGAGGGCGGCGGCGAACCGCCACGACACCACGTGGACGGTGGACGGCCAGGAGTGGGAGTACCAGGTCCGCACCGAGAACGGCGACCAGGTCAGGTCCGACTGGTCCGAGGTCGTCAGCGCCGTCGCCCACCCGGAGACCGCCCGCGGACCGGACAACATCGTCACCCGCGCCACCGCGACGGGCGTCGACGTCGAGTGGACGGAACCGACCGGCGAGCACACCTCGACGATCGACCGCTACCAGATCATCACCCTGGACAAGGACACGCCGGGGGCGTGGATCGGCGGCACGGCGGTCAAGGGCACGTCGGCGCACCTCGACGGGCTGGTGCCCGGCCACCGCTACAGCGTGGCGGTGGCGACGTGGAACGCCGCCGGTGGCGGCATCCCGGCCGGAGCCCGCCCGGTCACGGTCGGCGCCGGAACCCCGCCCGCGCCGACGGATCTCCAGGTGACGTCCACCGACGCCACGACCGTCCGGTTGACCTGGACGGGCTCAGCCGGAGCGGCCGGGTACCGGGTGTGGGTGCGGAACACCACCAACGGCGGTCCGTCCACGGTGGACGGGAACGTCGTCGAGGGCACGAGCCACGGCATCGCCTACCTGTTCCCCGGTGCCTGGAACTACGAGTTCTGCGTCACGGCGGTCAACGGCGAGGCCGAGTCGGACAGGTCCGGGTGCGTCGTCGCACCCAGACCCGCGCAGCGGGGTCAGGCCATGGGGACGAGGGTGCGGTAGCCGGACCGTTCGCCCGCGGTGCGTCAGCCGATGCCCGCCGCGAGCCGGGCGTTCTGCGCCGCGCCGGTCACCGTGGCACCGACGCCGCTGAAGAAGATCGTCGGCGAGGTGCAGTGGCCCTGCACCTCGTAACCCCCGGACACCTGGTTCACGAAGGTGTGGGTGCACGCCCTGCTCGGGGCCGCCGTTTCCAGCAGCCGCGCCTCCACGGCGGCGTCGGAGAGGGTGGTGCCGTACGCGGTGATGAAGTTGGTGGGCGAACTGCACGTCATCC
>DATMCA010000392.1:0-3997 GCA_035559015.1 Umezawaea sp.
CTCCGAACGCATCATGTATCGGGTCCTGGCTGCCGAGGGCGAGACACGCTCCCGCCACGACCAACTCGTCCATCCGACCTACCGTAAGCCAGGGCGGTTGGCCACCGCCCCGGCTCAGGTCTGGAGCTGGGATATCACCAAGCTGCTCGGCCCCGCCAAGTGGACCTACTTCTACCTGTACGTCATCCTCGACATCTACAGCCGCTACGTCACGGGCTGGATGGTCGCCCATCGCGAGCACGCCGACCTGGCCGAGCGCCTGATCGCCGAGACGATCGCCAAGCAGGCGGTCCCGGCCGGGCAGTTGACGCTGCACGCCGACCGGGGATCGTCGATGATCTCGAAGCCGGTCGCGTTCCTGCTCGCCGACCTCGGCGTCACCAAGACCCACTCACGACCGCACGTCTCCAACGACAACCCGTACTCCGAGGCGCAGTTCAAGACCCTCAAGTACCGGCCCGGCTTCCCGGACCGCTTCGCCTCAATCGAGGAAGCCAGGGCGTTCTGCCAGGACTTCTTCCGCTGGTACAACGCCGAGCACCGTCACTCCGGCATCGGCCTGCTGGCCCCCGAGGTCGTCCATGACGGCCTGGCCCAGAACGCCTACGACGCCCGCTCTCAGGTGCTCGCCGCCGCCTACGCCCGTCCGGCGTTGTGACCCGGCCGACAGTCCGTTCGACGATCGGCTCACAATTCGTCAACTCCGACAGGTGTGACCGGAACCTGTCAACCTGTTTGAGGCACCGTCGTTCGGGATTTACTGAGTGGCTTCCTCTTGCGGGTTGGGCGGGTTGATCCACGAGTCGGTGGGTGGTTTCGGCGGCTCGGGTGGCTTTCGGACGAACCGTTCTGGGTGCGCCTGGTAGGCGTCGTCGAGCACGGTGGCGCGCTTGTCGCGGACAGCTTGGGCGGTGCCGTAGTGGACGTCGGCGGGGGTGTGCAGGCCCAGGCCGGTGTGGCGATGTTCCTCGTTGTACCAAGGAAAGAAGACCTGGCAGTGCACCCGGGCGGCCTGGATCGAGGCGAACTGGCCGGGGAAGTCTGGCCGGTACTTCAGGGTCTTGAACTGGGCCTCGGAGTACGGGTTGTCGTTGGAGACGTGCGGGCGGCTGTGCGACTGGGTGACGCCGAGATCGGCGAGCAAGAACGCCACCGGCTTGGAGGTCATCGAGGAGCCGCGGTCGGCGTGGATGGTCAGCTGGTCGCGACCGATGCCCTGTTTGGCGCAGGTCTGGCGGATCAGCACCTCGGCCAGCGCGGCCGACTCACGGTTGGCGACCATCCAGCCGACCACGTAGCGGGAGAAGATGTCCACGATCACGTAGAGGTAGTAGTAGGTCCACTTCGCCGGCCCGCGCAGCTTGGTGATGTCCCACGACCACACCTGATTCGGTACCTGATCCGGCGCGGTGGCCACCAGCTCCGGGCGCACCATGGCCGGGTGGGTGGCTTGGCGGCGTCGCTCTCGCGTCTCGCCGGCCTGGCGCAGCAGCCGGTAGAACGTCGAGATCGAGCTCAGGTACACACCGTCGTCGAGCAGCGTGGCCCACACCTCGGTCGGGGACATGTCGACGAACCGGTCGCTATGCAGCGTGTCGAGGATCGCGTGGCGCTCGGCCTGGCTCAGCGCTCGCGGCTGCGGCCGGTCCCGGTGGGAGACCGGCGCCGGCCGTTGCGGTGCCGCGCTATGCCGGTGCCGGCGGTAGTAGCTGGCCTGCGCCGTGCCGAGGACCTGGCATGCTTCGCGCACGCCAATCGTCGGGGCGAGTTCGGATATCGCGGTGTCGGTCACGGCGTCGACCTCGGATCGGTATCCGCGCTCTCGGAGAGCGTCTCCAAGAGCACGTGCAGTTTTGCCTGCACGTCCACCACGAAGCGGGCCTTCGCCAGCTCCTGCTCCAGTTGCTGCTTCTCGGCCTGCAAGCGGGCGATCTTCTCCTGCAGTGGATCGCGCTGCTTGCGGCCGCGGGGTACCGAGAGCGCGGCCAGCGCGCCGCCGTCGCGGGCTCGCCGCCACGCCACGATGTGGCTGGAGTACAGGCCCTCGCGGCGCAACAGCGCGCCCTTCTCCCCATCCGGGGCGGCGTCGTAGGCAGCGAGGATCTCCGCCTTGTACTTCGCGGTGAACGTCCGCCGCCGGGACCGCTCAGGCACCTCAGGGTCGGGACGATCCGTTCCAGTACCGGACACCCGACCAGGATCTTCCATCCCGGTCGCTCGAACCAACGCGGTCGCCTTGCTCGTCATCTCGGGGAAGCTCTCCATCCCCACCCTCGCGGAACCTGTCAAGCCTATTGAGACAGTTGATCACTCGTTCTTGATGAGTGCGTCGCGGTTGGGGTCGTTGATCCAGGCCGCGGCAGGGAGCTCGGGCGGGACAGGTCGTCGGTGGTTGAACCGGGCCGGGTTCGCGGCGTAGGCGGCGTCGAGGGTGGCGCCGCGGTGGGCGCGGATCTCGGTGGCGGTGCCGTAGTGGACCGAGGCGGGAGTGTGCAGGCCGATCCCGGCGTGGCGGTGGATGTGGTTGTAGTGCTCGAAGAACGCCGCACAGAACGTGCGGGCGTCGGCGATGGAGCCGAACCGCGATGGGAACGCCGGGCAGTACTTCAACGTCTTGAACTGGGCCTCGGAAAAGGGGTTGTCGTTGGAAACGTGCGGGCGGGAGTGGCTGCGCGCGACCCCGAGGTCGACCAGCAGCTGGGCGACCGGTTTGGAGGTCATCGACGTCCCGCGGTCGGCGTGCAGGCTCAACTGCCCGGGCTCGACGCCCTGCCCGGTGACGGTGGTGGCGATGAACTCGCTGGCCAGCTCCCCGGTCTCGGCTGCGGCAACGGTCCACCCGACGACGTAGCGCGAGTAGATGTCGATGATCACGAACAACTCGTAGTAGACCCCCCGGGTCGCGCCGGGCAGCTTGGTGATGTCCCACGACCACACCTGGTTCGGCCCGGTCGCGGTCAGCTCGGGTTTCTTCCGCGCCGGATGCGTGCGCTGCCGGCGCCGCTCGCGGGACTCTCCCGCGGCGGCGAGCAGCCGGTACATCGTGGAGACCGAGCACAGGTAGACCCCGTCGTCAAGCAGCCGGGCCCACACCTGCGCCGGGGCCAGATCGCAGTACTGCGCGCTGCGCAGCACCGTCAGGACGTGCTGGCGCTCGGCCTCGGTCAGGGCGGTGGGCGGCGCCGGCCGCGGCCGAGCCGGCCCCTGCACCGGTGGAACCTGGCGGCGGTAGTGCGTGGCCCGCGACTTGCCCAGCAGCGTGCACGCCCGCGCCGTCGAGGTCACCGGGGCCAGCTCGGTGAACGCGGTATCGATCACCTCGTCGACCGCGGATCGGTGTCCGCGCTCTCGGAGAGCAGCTCCAAGAGCGCGTGTGCTTTTCCCGTGATCTCCAACGCCAGCCGGGTCTTGTTCAGCTCCGACTCCAACACCTCGTTGCGCCGACGCAGCGCCTCCAACTCCCGTTGCTCGGCGGTCTTCGCCCGGCCACCAGCCGTGCTGCGCGGGACAAGACCGCACGCGGCGCCCGCGTCGCGCTGCTTGCGCCACTCCGCGACGTGTGAGCTGTAAAGGCCCTCGCGGCGCAGCAACGCCCCCCGCTCCGACGAGCCCTTGGGCAGGCTGTCGTAACGGTCAAGGATCTCGCCCTTGTAGGCGGCAGTGAACGTGCGCCGACGCGGCCGGGCAGCAGCAGGATCGCGGTCGGACACGCCTCCATCCTGGCGGTCGAGTACCGGTGCTGTCGTCATCGTCATCGAAGGTAGATCATCCAGTCTCACCCTGTAGCGGAAGCTATCTACTACTGCTGTCTCACCTCAGCCTGACAGACAGGGGACCGCATACCGGTATCGTCAGCCAGCAGTTTAAAATCGTCAATGACTGATTCTCTGAAGTACGTGCGCAGGGTTGCCGTGGGCAGGTGCCGGAGCCATCGGATACTCCCCTCGACGCCGCACTAAGTCTGGGCCTAGTGGTTCGTGATTCTGCGGCCTTTACT
>DATMCA010000393.1:0-2781 GCA_035559015.1 Umezawaea sp.
GACAACAGGACCAGGTCGTACGTGCCGGTGATCCCACCGGGCTCGACCAGGGTCGGTCGGACCGTCGTCACCCCGTCCGGCTGGAGGATCCGCAGACCGCGGTCCCGCAGCGCGCGGGCCCGACCCGGCCGGACGAGGAACGTGACGTCGCGCCCCGCTTCGACGAGCCTGGCACCGAAATAGCCGCCGGTCGCACCCGCGCCGACCACGAGGATCCTCATGCCCGCGACAGTAGGCGCGGCCCGTGGGCACGGCAAAGGCGTCCGGTCAGCGGGATCTCCAGCAGACTGGGGGCATGACCATCCCGTTGATCATCGACACCGACCCCGGCGTGGACGACGCCTTCGCCCTGGCGCTCGCGGTCCGCAGTCCCGAGGTGGACCTGCTGGGCGTCACGACCGTGTTCGGCAACGTGTCGATCGACCACACCACCCGCAACGCCCAGCGACTCCTCGCGCTCCTGGGGAGCGACGCCCCGGTGGCCAGGGGCGCGGACCGCGCGATGGGAGAGGTCTTCAAGCCCGACGCGCGGGTCGTGCACGGCGACGACGGCCTCTCGGGCCGGGCGTTCGACCTGCCCGAGAACGACCGGATCGACCCGCGCGACGCCGTGGAGTTCCTCCGCGACACGGTTTCCGGCAGTTCCACGCCGGTAACCATCGCGGCGATCGGTCCGCTCACCAACGTCGCACGGCTGCTGGAGACGCACGCGGACCGGATCGGCAGGCTGGTCGTCATGGGCGGCGGCATGGCGGGCGGGAACGTCACGCCCGCCGCGGAGTTCAACATCTGGAGCGACGCGGACGCGGCCGGTCTGGTCCTGGCCGCCAACCCGGTCCTGGTGCCGATCGACCTCACCCGCGAGTGCGCCGTGGACGGACCCTGGCTGGAGTCGCTGACCGGTCCGGTCGGCGTCACGCTGGCCGGGCTGACCTCGCAGTACCGCGCGTACTACCTGTCTGCGACCGGCCTCGACGGCATCCTGGTGCACGACGCCGTCGCGGTGGCGGAGGCGATCAGGCCGGGCATCCTGACCACCCGCCGCCACCTGCTCGACGTGGACACGTCGGACGGGGCGACGCGGGGCGCGATCGTGCCGGGTTCGCACCCGGTGGAGGTCGCGGAGGCCACCGATGTCCCGGTGCTGCTGGAGTTCCTGCGCGAGCGCCTGTCGGACTAGCGTCCGGAGTGGACGGTGGCGGCCGTGTCGCCGCCGTCCTACCTCGCGTTCAGCGCCGTGTCGTCGACGATCCACTCGGTCGGCTCACCGCTGTCCTCGTCGCCGAGGAACCGGATGTTCACGGTCTCGCCCGCGTGGGCGCCGACGTCGTAGGTCTTCAGCACGTAGCCGGGTTTCGCGTCCAGGTTGGACACCTCGCCCACCTTCTCGCCGCCCGCCCTCACCTCGAACAGGTCGACGGCGCCCGCCGACGCGGGTTCCTCGGTGAGGATCTTCAGGTAGAACGACAGCGTCGAGTACGGGCACTCGGCCGGGATCGCGACCTGCTGGGAGAGTTCGTCGCCGAACGGGAAGCCGATGCCGGAGAGGTAGGTCGCCCAGGTGCCGGTGCGTGGCGCCCGGTCGCCGGTTTCCTCGGAGATCAGCAGGGTTCGGCTGGACCGCCATCCCGTTTCCCGGCCCTCCTCGAAGCCGGGGTTCAGGAGCTTCTGGCCCGCGCTCGCGCAGGTCCAGTCCGGTGGTGTGGTGAAGATCCGGAACGTCGTGGCGCCGGTCTTCTGGTTCCGGTCCTTGGCCGTCGCGGTGACGGGCGAGCCGACCACGGTGGCCGTGGGGGTTCCGGAGATGACGCCGGTGGTGGCGTTGAGGGTCAGGCCCGCGGGCAGCGCGGTCGACGTCCACGTGTACGGCGCGGTGCCACCCTCGACGGCCAGCGGGACGGTCATCGCGACACCCGTGCGGCCTGCGCGGACGCCGGGATCGGTGACGTACGGGTAGCCCGCCCGGTAGCCGGTGTTGACCATCAGCACGCGGTTGGGCGAGCCCTGCGGGTCCACCACGGAGTTCTTCGTCGAGTCGGCCACGAGCGCCGCGGCCACCTGCGCGGGGGTGACGTCGGGGTCCTGGGCCAGCAGGAGGGCCGCCGCGCCAGTGACGTGCGGGGTGGCCATCGACGTGCCGCTCATCAGGTCGTAGCCGGTGTCGGAGTAGCCGCCCGCCGACCAGATGTACTCGCCGGGGGCGAAGAGGTCGACGCACGAGCCGTGGTTGGAGAAGTACGAGCGCTGGTCGTCGAACTGGCCGATCGACGCGACCGTGATCGCCTCCGGCGTCCGGGCGGGGGAGTGCAGGCACGCGTCGCCGTCGTCGTTGCCCGCCGCCGCGGTGGCGACGACCCCGTCGGCGATGGCCCTCCGGGTGGCGTCCTCGATCACCTGGTCCGGTGCGTCACCGCCCAGGCTCATGTTGGCCACCGCCGGACCGGCGACGTGATTGGCCACCACCCAGTCCAGCCCCGCCGCGACACCTTCACTGGTCCCGTTGCCCTCGCAGTCGAGGACCTTCACCGCCACCAGCCTCACCGCCTTGGCCACGCCGTACTCGACGCCCCCGATCGTGCCCGCGACATGGGTGCCGTGCCCGTGGCAGTCCTCGTCGATCCCGTCACCGGTGGTGTTCGTGCCCCACGACGCCCTGGTGTCGAAGTCCTGGTGGGTGGTGCGGATGCCCGTGTCGATCACGTAGGCGGTCACGTTCGTCGCGGTCGTCGACCAGCGGTAGTAGTCGTCGCCCGCGGGGTCGCGCTGGTCGATCCGGTCGAG
>DATMCA010000394.1:0-3740 GCA_035559015.1 Umezawaea sp.
GTCCGCGAGCTGACCGGCGGCCTCGGCGCGTCGGCCGTGCTGGAGTGCGTCGGCACGGCGCCGTCGTGGGAGACCGCGCTCGGCATCGTCCGCGACGGCGGCCGCGTCGGCTACGTGGGCGTGCCGCACGGCCCGGACGGCCTGTCGCTCAAGGACCTGTTCAACCGCAACGTCGGCGTGGGCGGTGGCGTCGCGCCGGTCCGCCAGTACCTGCCGGAGCTGCTGGCGGACGTGCTGGCGGGCCGCCTGGACCCCTCGCCGGTGTTCGACCGCACGATGCCGCTGGACGAGGTCGCCGACGCCTACCGGGCGATGGAGGACCGCAAGGCCCTGAAGGTCGTCATCAAGCCGTGAGGCGGGACGCCACGCCCTGCCACACCACGGTCATCACGTAGTCCGTCGCGAGCGCGGGCCCCACCTCGGGCCTGCGCTCGCACCACAGCGCGAGCCGTTCGCACGAGCCGACGACGATCTCCGCGAACGCCTCCGCCTCCAGCGGTTCGAGGCTGGGGGAGAACCCGGCGATCACCGCGCTGATCAGCGCCGTCTGCTGGGTCCGGATGCCCTCGATCTCCTCCTCGGCCGACGGCACGGTGATCGCTGCCTCCTGCCGCAGCAGCGCCCAAGACCGGCGGTGGTCGACGATGAACTCGAAGAACGCCAGCAAACCCCGGCGCAGCAGGTCTTCCGGACCGTCGGCGCCGACGATCGCCGTCTCGGTCTTCGTCCGCAGCTCGGTCCGCGCCCGCTGGATGCACCCGATCAGCAGGCCCTCCTTGGACCCGAAGTACTCGTAGAGCATCGGCTTCGAGACGCCCACGCGCTCGGCGATCTCGTCCATGGACGTCGCCAGGTAGCCCTGCTCGGCGAAGACCACCTCGGCCACGTCGAGCATCTGGGCCTTGCGCTCGGCCTTGGGCATGCGGCGGCGGCGCACCGGCTGGATGCTGGTCACGGCGGAAGGGTACTACCGCTAGTAACTTACTTCGAGTAACCTACTGGCGAGTATCCACGGACCGCGGAGGTTGCGCACGGATGGGCACGCACCGGGACACCGAAGTAGTGATCGTGGGCACCGGCTTCTCGGGGCTCGGGATGGCGATCGAACTCAAGCGCACGGGCCGGAACGACTTCGTCGTCCTGGAGAAGGCGTCCGACCTCGGCGGTACCTGGCGCGACAACCAGTACCCCGGCTGCGCGTGCGACGTGCAGTCCCACATGTACTCGTACTCGTTCGAGCTGAACCCGAACTGGTCGCGCTCCTTCGCCGAGCAGCCGGAGATCTGGGCCTACCTCCAAGGCGTGGCGGACAAGTACGGCCTGCGGCGGCACATCCGGTTCAACACCGAGTTCAGCGGGGCGCGGTGGGACGAGGACACCAAGGTCTGGCACATCTCCACCGGTACCGGCGACACGTACACGGCCAGGTCGCTGGTGCTCGGCGTCGGGGCGCTGCACATCCCCAACGTGCCGGAACTGCCCGGAGTGGAGCGCTTCCGGGGCAAGGTCTTCCACTCGGCGCGGTGGGACGACTCGTACGACCTGGCGGGCAAGAAGGTGGCCGTGGTCGGGACCGGCGCCAGCGCGATCCAGTTCGTGCCCAAGATCGCCGACCGGGTGGAGTCGCTGGAGATCTTCCAGCGCACACCGCCGTGGATCATGCCCAAGGCCGACCGGCCCATCAGCGAGCGCGAGCACAAGGTCTTCAAGCGGGTGCCGTTCGCGCAGCGGGTGTACCGCGACTTCGTCTACTGGACCAGGGAGTCCACCGCGCTGGGGTTCGCGGTGAACCCGAAGATCATGAAGCTGGCGCAGCGGATCGCCAAGCGGCACATGGCCCACCAGGTCCCGGACCGGGCCCTGCGGGGGAAGCTGACCCCGGACTACACGATGGGGTGCAAGCGGGTGCTGATCTCCAACGACTACTACCCGGCCCTGTCCCGGCCCAACGTGGACCTGATCACCGACGGGATCGCCGAGGTGCGCGAGAACAGCGTCGTGGACTCCGCCGGCGTGGAGCACGAGGTCGACGCGATCATCTACGGCACGGGCTTCCACGTGATCGACGCGTTCGGGTACCTGTCGATCACCGGCAAGGACGGTAGGGATCTGGCGAAGGAGTGGCGGGAGCAGGGGATCCAGAGCCACTACGGGATCACCGTCGCGGGCTTCCCGAACTTCTTCTTCCTGCTGGGCCCCAACACCGGGCTGGGGCACAACTCCGTCGTCTTCATGGCCGAGTCGCAGATCAAGTACGTCTCGCAGTGCCTGGCGATGCTCGACCGGGCCGACGAGGTCGAGGTCCGGCCGGAGGTCCAGCGGCGGTTCAACGAGGAGATCCAGCGGAAGCTGAGCCGCGGCGTGTGGACCGAGGGCGGCTGCCAGAGCTGGTACCTGGACGCCCAGGGCGTGAACCGGACGATCTGGCCCGGCTTCACCTGGCGCTACTGGATGCGCACCAGGAAGGTCCGGGCCGACGACTTCGTGCTCTCGTCCAAGGCCCGAGTGCCCGTTTAGGACGACGGAGGGGGCGTGTCCGATGTGGACACGCCCCCTCCGCGCGGAAGATCAGGCCTCGACGCGCTGCCCGGCCGCCTTCGACCGCTCCGCCCGCAGGCGGGTGACGGCGGGCAGGTCCAGCGGGGCGGGCTTGGTGCCCGTGGCCCACTCGATCAGCAGGTCGGCGATCTGCGGGTTGCGCGGCAGCACGGGCCCGTGGAGGTACGTGCACAGGATCTTGCCCTGCACCGCCCCCTCCACCTTCCCGTCGTTGCCGGTCCCCACCGTCACGTGCGCCAGCGGCTGAGCCGCCGGACCGAGTTCCGTGCGGCCCTGGTGGTTCTCGAAGCCCGTGAGGAACCCCTCGAACAACCCGTTGGCCGGCTTGGCGAGCACCTCGCCGATGGCCCGCGAGCCACCCGCGTACGAGACGGAGTCGATCAGCCCGAGACCGGGGTGGGTCACGTCGTCGGCGCGGGTGAACTTCTCGCCGAAGATCTGGATCCCGGCGCACACCCCGAGCACCACGGCCCCGCGCGCGGCGGCGCGCTGGAGACCGGGGTTGTCGCGCAGGTGGCGCACGGCCAGCGTCTGCGCCGTGTCCTCGCCACCCCCGACGACGTAGATGTCACAGGAGTCCGGGACGGACTCGCCGAAGTTGACCGACACGATCTCCGAGGAGATCCCGCGCCACGCGAGGCGCTTGTCCAGGACGACGGCGTTGCCGAAGTCCCCGTACGTGCCCAGCAGGTCGGGCAGCACCAGAGCGATCCGAACAGCGGAGTCATTCACCGGCGGACCTCGCGTTCAGGTCGCGGAAGGCGGTGTAGTTCGCGATCACCTCGACCGCCCCCTTGGGGAGCGCGTCGATGGCCAGCAGCGGGTCGGGCACGATCTGGTGTTCCACCTCGGCGTAGGTCAGGCGCACTGCCAGGTCGGTGGCCCGCTCGCCGGAGGCGATGACGGTCCGACCGCGCAGCCGTTCGAACGGCACGTCCCACAGCCACGACAGGTCGCGGCCGTCGGCCTCGTTGGCGTTGATCACCAGGACCGCGGGGTGGTCGGACTCCTTGACGACGGTCAGGGTCTCGCTCCACCCGGCCGGGTTCTTCGACAGCAGCAGCCTGGCCGTGTGCCCGCTGCGCTGGATCGTCCGGTACCGGCCCGCGACGTTGGAGACGCCCCGCAGACGGCGGACGGCCTCCTCGATCTGCACGCCCATCGTCGCGGCGGCGGCCGTG
>DATMCA010000395.1:0-6953 GCA_035559015.1 Umezawaea sp.
AGGCGGTCGACGCTCCAGGTTGACGGGTCGTAGGCGCCGGGGAGTTGGTCCAGGTCCACGCAGGCGATGTCGTGGCGGGTGGCGACGGTGTCTATGACCTCGTTGATGGCTGAGATACGGGTGCTGAGGGCTCGGCTGAGGGGGCGGGGGAGGCGGAAGACGCGGCTGTGGTCGTGGAAGCGGACAGTGACTATCGCCGCACCCGTGGATCGCAGTGCGGTGATGATGTGGTCGAGGTCGTGGTGGAGTTGGGTGGGGTTGAAGTCCGAGCGCAGGGTGTCGTTCATGCCCGCCAGGACGATTGCGGCGTCCGGTTTCTTGGCCAGGGCTTGGGGGAGTTGTTGGGTTTTGACGCAGGCGATGCGGGCGCCTGGGAAGGCGAAGTTGTGGTAGCTCTGGAAAGCCGCGCCCAGGAGGGGGGCGAAGCCGCGCCAGCCGTGGGGGACGGGGTCGCCGATGCCTACTGAGGTCGAATCTCCCATGACTACCAGGGTTCGCACGCTGGTCAGGATGGCGTGGGTTGGTGTCCGGGTGGGAACTTCGTGGAGAACGCGGTGGGCCCCCCGAGCGCACAATTGTCTCCAGGGCGCTCAAGAACGGGCGGCGGGGTGGGGAAGGGTTTTGAAGGACGATCGGTGGCTGTGTCGATCGGTGCCGGAATTCAAGACAGGGCAAAAGGTGGGTGAGTTTGGTGGGGGCTGGGCTAAGAGGGCCGCGTGGGTGGGAGGGCTGAGAAGGGTGAGGAAGGCGGAGGTGAGGTGGGAGGGCCGCCTGGAGGGGTGGCTGGGAAGGTGGGTTAGCGGAAGGCTGGGTAGAGCTGGAGGTTCGTCGCTTTGGCGCCGTAGCGTTCTGTTAGGGCGTTGATCACGGCGTCTGCCTGTTCGACGATTGCCGTTGAGCCCAAGGAGGCCGCGTCGGTGCGCAGTCTTGCCCAGCGGGAAGTGAGGATTGTGCTCCTGGGTGGGGCGTCCTGGCCTCGGTGGCCGCTTTGTTCTGTCGCGGTCAGTTTGGGCAGTGCGCGCCAGGTGGAGAGCCAGACCCAGAGCAGCTGTGATTCCAGTAGGCGCGGTAGGAAGATGGCGTCGTCGTCCAGGTCCGGCCAGACCGAGCCGACCTCTGCGCGCCAGGCGGCGACCATGGCCTCGGACATGCCGGCCGGGAGGCCGTAGGCGCACCAGCAGGAGGGAAAAGGGACGCGTAGGCAGGCGGCGTCGAAGACGATGTCGCGTACGCAGCCGCCCTCGAAGTCGAGGAACCGCACGCCCTTGCTGGTGACCAGGTGGTTGTCCGGGCAGGAGGTGGAGGGGCTGAAGGCGCGGCGGCGGGACGAGGTGAAGGCCTTCACGGACGCGGCGGCGAAGTCGCGGGCCTTGCTGGTGGTCTCGACTTCCAGTTCGCGTTCCAGGAGGTCCGGGAGGCCTTCCAGAGCGGCGTGGACGTCGACGGCCACCGGGTCCTGGCAGCACTGGGTGCCCTGGCGGCGCATCAGGGCGTCGAAGTCGGCGTCGCGGCCCGCCGTGGTCGCGTGCAGCCTGCCCATCGCGTGCGCCCAGGACAGCAGGCCGCGTTCGGCGGCGCGGGCGTCCTGGCCCAGGAGCTTGTCGGCCAACCTCGGAGCCTTGCCGAGGTCTTCCAGGACCACCAGGCGCTTGCGGATGTCGTGGGCGACCAGCTCGGGCGTCAGGCGCTCCTCGGACGGCAGGGCGGTCAGGAGCTGGTGGCTGACGGTCTCGTGCGCGAACGGGTCGCGATCGGCGGCCGCGGGCGGGTAGCGCTTGACCACCAGGGTGCGCGGGAGCGAGAACGGGGTCGCGGCCACCCGGACCCGGACGACGACGGACCGGCCCGCACCCCCGAGGTCCTCGGGATCGGCAAGCCTGATCTGTGCCCCGAACCGCCCGCTCAACACGGACTGCGCGGCCGCCACGGCCTCATCGATCTCCGGCGTGGCAGCGTTGTCGACGTCCGGTGAGCCGGCGGTGATCTCCACGCTCATCCCCTCCGACCCTACTCCGATGGCCATCGTGCGGTGTGGTTGACAGAAGTCGGCTGGGCATCGTGACGGTAGTGCTCCGCCGGTGATGACCACCACTACTAGTTGGTAACGGCTTCGAACCATACGAGATGTAGAGCCGTCATCCGGTTGCCAATGGTCTGCCTGGGTCGCCGGTCCTGTTTTTCCGGCTCCGCACCGCCAGGACCAGCGCCGCCGCCACCACGATGCCTACCAGGTTGACCACGAGCTGTCCCGTGGACTGGGCGAACCGTTCCCACTCACCGAGAACGGCGGCGACGGCGGCGTAACCCGCGGCCGGAACGGTGGTGACCGAGATGAAGACGCCGACGAGCGCGGCCGACTTCGCCGAGGTCATCGACAGCATCCCCGCCGCCCCGGCCAGCAGCGCGACGATCAGCGAGAACGGCCCGACGCTGAAGACGAAGTCGACCTCGTGGGCGGCGAGCACCGCGTTCCGGTCGAACAGCCCGGCGAACGAGCCGAGCTGCGCCGCGATGGCCGTGACCAGGAGGGCGAGCGGGAACCCGACGACCAGCGCGAGACCGGCCCGGCGGACCAGGTCCCAGCGCTTGAGCACCAGCCCGACCGCGATGGCCGCCAGCGGACCGAACTCCGGCCCCACGACCATCGCGCCGACGATCGTCACCGGCGAGTTCGTCACGACGCCGACGGCAGCGAGCAGGCACGCGATGACGAGGAACGCCAGGAAGGTGAAGTTGAGCCGCGACTCCTCCCCCGTCCGGGACAGCAGCTCGTCCCAGACCACGGCGTCCGCGCCCTCACCCGGAGCGGCGTCCTCGGCCCGGTCGGCGGCGTCCGACAGGGCGGTGTCGATCTGCTCCAGCGTCACGCCGCCCGCCTTGTCGACGCCGAGGCCGCACAGGGAGGCCACCACCTCGTCGGTGGCCTCCCGTGCGATGTCCGCTTCGACGACGTCGCCCGCAGGGTCGATCGCCGCCCCGCGCAACAGCACCACGTGCGTCGCGCCGGGGTGCTCCTTCAGCACGGCCAGGACCCGGTCGGTGACGTCGACCGGGCAGACCGCGCGCAGGTGCAGCACTTACTTGTCTGCCGCGGACTTGTCCACCGGGGGCTTGGCGTCCACGCCGGCCTCCTTGCGCTGCAACGGCGTGATCGGCGCCGGGGCCGCGGTCAGCGGGTCGTAGCCGCCGCCGGACTTCGGGAACGCGATCACGTCGCGGATGGAATCCGTGCCGGACAGCAGCATGGCGATCCGGTCCCAGCCGAACGCGATGCCGCCGTGCGGCGGGGCGCCGAACTTGAAGGCGTCGAGCAGGAAGCCGAACTTCTCCTGCGCCTCCTCCGGCCCGATGCCCATCACGCTGAACGCGCGCTGCTGCACGTCGGCGCGGTGGATACGGATCGAGCCACCGCCGATCTCGTTGCCGTTGCAGACGATGTCGTAGGCGTAGGCCAGCGCGTTGCCGGGGTCGGACTCGAAGTTGTCCAGCCACTCCGGGGTGGGCGAGGTGAACGCGTGGTGCAGCGCGGTCCACGTGCCGCCGCCGACGGCGACGTCGCCGTCCTTGAGCTTCTCGGTGGACTCGAACATCGGGAAGTCCACGACCCACACGAACGACCAGGCGTTCTCGTCGATCAGGCCGACGCGGGACGCGATCTCGACACGCGCGGCCCCGAGCAGCGAACGAGCGCCGTCCGGGTCGCCCGCCGCGAAGAACACGCAGTCGCCGGGGTTCGCGCCGACGGCCTTGGCCAGGCCCTCGCGCTCGGCCTCGGACAGGTTCTTGGCGACCGGGCCGCCGAGCGTGCCGTCCTCGGCGACGAGGACGTACGCCAGGCCGCGGTGGCCGCGCTGCTTCGCGAACTCCTGCCAGCCGTCGAGCGTGCGACGGGGCTGGTCCGCACCGCCGGGCATGACGACCGCGCCCACGTACGGCGCCTGGAAGACCCGGAACGGGGTCTCCTTGAAGTAGTCGGTCAGCTCGACCAGCTCGACGTCGAAGCGCAGGTCGGGCTTGTCCGAGCCGTACTTCGCCATGGCCTCGGCGTAGCTGATCCGGCGGAACGGCTGCGGCAGCTCGTGGTCGGCCAGCTCCTTCCACAGCGCGGAGATGATCCGCTCGCCGAGCGCGATCACGTCGTCCTGCTCGACGAAGCTCATCTCGATGTCGAGCTGGGTGAACTCCGGCTGGCGGTCGGCGCGGAAGTCCTCGTCCCGGTAGCAGCGGGCGATCTGGTAGTACCGCTCCATGCCGCCGACCATCAGCAGCTGCTTGAACAGCTGGGGCGACTGCGGCAGCGCGTACCAGGAGCCGGGGCGCAGGCGCGCGGGCACCAGGAAGTCGCGGGCGCCTTCCGGGGTGGACCTGGTCAGCGTCGGGGTCTCGATCTCGACGAACTTCTCGGCGTGCAGCACCTCGCGGGCGATGCGGTTCGCCTCGCTGCGCGCGCGGATCGCCTTGGCCGGACCGCTGCGGCGCAGGTCGAGGTAGCGGTGCTTGAGGCGGGCCTCCTCGCCGACCTCCAGGTGGTCGTCGAGCTGGAACGGCAGCGGGGCCGACTCGTTCAGGACCTCCAGCTCGGTCGCGTAGACCTCGATCGCGCCGGTGGGCAGGTCGGGGTTCGCGCTGCCCTCGGGGCGCGCGGTCACGTCGCCGACGATCTTCACGACGAACTCGGAGCGCAGGCGGTGCGCGCGCTCCGCCATCTCGCCCTCGCGGAAGACGACCTGGGCGACCCCGGAGGCGTCGCGGAGGTCGATGAAGATGACCCCGCCGTGATCGCGCCTGCGGGCCACCCACCCGGTCAGGGTGACGGACTGCCCGGCGTGCTCGGCCCGGAGCGTCCCGGCCTCGTGCGTGCGCATCACGGGTGCTGCTCTCCTCATGCTCATTTATCCGACTGGCGGCTGGCAGTCAAGGCTAGCCAACCGCCCCGTGGCGATACCCACCAGGTTTCCGATCCACTTGTGGGTGACAGCGGGAACCGTAGGATCCGCAGGTGCCGAAACGCCTGCTGGTGATCGTCTTCGCCCTGCTGCTCACGTCGGGGTGCGCGGTCCGCGTGAACGGGGTGCCCGTCGCGGGCGGTGCTCCCGCCGCCACCACGACCACGTCCGGAGGGGCCTCCACCACGGGTTCCCCGGCACCGGTGGCGCTGTGCAAGTACACCGAGGACATCTCCCCCGGCTCGCTGCCGACCGGCGGATTCCCGGAGTCGACGCCGAACTCGAAGAAGTCCACGGTGACGTTCTCCACCGACCGGGGCGTCGTGATGGTCGAGCTGGACCCGTCCGCGGGCCCGTGCTCCGTCGAGGCGATCCGGTACCTGGTGAAGAAGAAGTTCTACAACGGCACGTCGTGCCACCGCCTCACCACCAACCCGAGCCTCGGCGTGCTCCAGTGCGGCGACCCGTCCGGCACCGGGACGGGCACGCCAGGCTTCCGGTTCGACGACAAGATGCCCGCCCGCGGCGCGTACGTGCGCGGAGTCGTGGCGATGGCCAACGCCGGTCCGGGCACCAACGGCAGCCAGTTCTTCATCGTGCACGGCGCCGCCCAGATCAACGCGGACTACCCGGTGATCGGCAAGGTCAGCGCGGGCATGCAACTCGTCGACGACGTCGTGGCCGGCGGTGTGGCGGGTGGCTCGGAGGACGGCAAGCCCGCCAAGCCGATGACGTTCACCAGCGTCATCGAGGGGTGACGGCCAGCCGCACGCGGTAGGTCCACCACCACGGCCTGGCGTGCGGCAGTCGCCGTCCGGCCACCTCGCGGAGGTGGGCCAGGCCGATCTCCTCGTCGCTGAAGCCGGCGTTGCGGGCGCTCATCGCCCCGCCCTGGCTGAGCGCCACCTCGTACAGGCGGGTCGCGTCGCCCTCGTCCTCGACGTGCAGGGCCATCTCCGTGACGTGGCGGAAGAACCCGCTCGCCCGCAGCCGGTCCGCGTGCTCGTGCTTCGGCGCCTTCGGCGGCCTGCTGCTCCGGGTGTCCTCCAGGGCGGCCAGGGTCCGGTCGAACTCGTGCCACGCGGCGTCGACCTCCCAGTCCACCGACGGCGGCCAGTCGTTGTCGAACGCGACGAAGACGCCCCCGGGGCGGAGGACGCGGGCGATTTCCGGGAACGCCTTGGCCGGGTCGAACCAGTGCAGGGCCTGGCCGGCGGTGACGACGTCCGCGCAGGCGTCCGGGAGGGTCGTGGCCTCGGCGGTGCCGTCGACGATCCGGTAGCGGGTCGGGTCGAGGCGCTGTTCGGCCACCGCGCGCATGTCGGCCGAGGGTTCCACGGCGGTGGCGCGGGGCCAGAGCAGAGTGGCTCCCCCGGTGCCGGCGCCGAGGTCGACCACGTCGGGGGTGGGGTTGTCGATCCACTGGCGGGTGAGGTCCACGAGGGCGCGGGGTGGTTTGGGGCGCACTCGCTCGTAGAGGTCGGCGAAGCCGGAGAAGCGCTGCACGGCGTTGGTCATGGGGCCATCTTAACCGTACGTTCGTACTGTTTGACGATGGTCCGAGTGGATGACATCTGCGGTCGGACCCCGTTGTGCCTGCTTATCGTCGGTGCATGACGGGTTTCCTTGACCTGCGCGGCGAGCGGTTCCTGACCGATCCGCACTCGGTGCTGCGGGAGCTGCGGGAGGCGGACTGGCGGGCCGACACGGCGTTGGGGACGGCTGTGCTGCGGTACGACGAGGTGCAGGCGGTGCTGTCGTCGTGGTCGCTGCGGACGCCGGGGGTGGATTTCCTGGTGGCGCAAGGGGTTTCGGAGGGACCGCTCGTCGACGTGGTGCGCGGGTCCTTGTCCGGCTCGGACGGGGATGTCCACCAGAGGTTGCGGCGGGCGGTGGGGCGGGCGTTCTCGGAGCGGCGGGTGGAGGAGTTCCGGGCCGGGGTCGGGTTCCTGGCCGACGAGTTGATCGAGGGGGTGGGGTCTCGGTTCGACTTCGTGTCGGAGTTCG
>DATMCA010000396.1:0-16173 GCA_035559015.1 Umezawaea sp.
CCCCCCCGCCCCCACCACCGGCCCTGCCCCGCCCGCAGCGCCGCACCCGCAAGAACGGCCCCAAGCCTCCGGGCAAGGAGCACATGGACGACGACGAAATGGCCGCCGAAGGCGCCTGACAAACAGTCCACAAAGCAAAAAAGCAACAACGTTGAAGGGCCCGACTCCACCAGGAGCCGGGCCCTTCAACGTTAAAGAATGACCACTACAATCACAACATCACAAGCACAAACATACGTACGAATTCTGGCGACCCACCACCAACAACCGGCAGACAGATCGGGCTCTAAACCGTGGCCGATTTTACTTGGGGGATTTGCCCCTTAAAATTGCGGATCGGGCAGGGCTTTCGGGCACTGCCTTTTAGCCCGATCAAGGGGCAAATCCAGGGGCCCCAAGTCAAATCGGCCACCTCCGCTGGTACTCCCAGCCACAGCCACCCACGCTGGTACTCCCAGCCACAGGACCCACCGCCGGCACCCGCGCTCCCCACGACAAAGATCCCAACTCAACCCCCCAACCCAGCCCGAGCCCAGGCCACAACCTCCGGGTCCCCACTCTCCACGGCCCTCAAATAAACCTCCCGGGCCCCATCCGAATCCCCCCGAGCCGCTAGCAAATCCCCCAACCCCACCGTCGCCACCCCACCCCAAACAGAACTCCCGGCATCCACAGCCTGCCGATAAGCCCTCTCCGCCCCAGCAACATCCCCCTGCTCCACCAACAACCCACCCAACGAACAAGCCGCCGCCGCCAACGACTCCTCATGCTCCATGGCCCGCCGAAACGCCTCCCGAGCGAACTCCACCCGCCCCCCAGCCCGAGCCGCACACCCAATGCCGTAAGCATCACCAACACCGGTCACGGCCAACAAATCAGCAGCAGCATCCTCGGGCAACTCCCCACCCGCCCGCTCCACCACGTAATCCAAAACCTCGAACCCCCCGGTAACCCTCCTCAGCAAAGCCACCTGAGAAGCCACCGGGGAGGTCGCCCACTCCAACCCACCCGCGAACACGTCCTCGGCAGGATCCACCCCCACGGTGATCCGCTCCAGGTACTTGGGGAACAACCGCACCAACTCCGGCTCCGTGATCGGCCGCCGCAACCCCACCAACCGGGCATCCACCGCGACCTGCACGATCGCCTGCCCAGCCGGACTGTCCCGCCGCCCGGTCCTCAACCGCCGAACCAGCTCATCCCCACCGACCAGCACCGCACCGATCCCGGCCCCGGCGACGAACCCCGTCTCCTCGGGGTAGTCATCCGCGGCCACCGCCAACTCCTGCGCCGTCAACTCGAACGGAAGATCGACGACGGTCGCCTTCTCCAGGACCGACCGCCCCACCACACCAACCCGAGAAGCCTCGTCCGGCGTGATCACCCCCACGACCACCGCCCGCTCCGCCCAGAACTCCAGGACGGCAGGCGTCAACAGCTCCAACTCGACAGCCGTCAGGTCGTCCAGCAGCACCACCGCGTCCTCCAACGGCAGTGGGGGCTCCGCCTCCGCCAGGGCCACCACGGCCTTCACGTCCCGGGGAACCACCAACGAGGCATCCGGGAGCGCCTGCCGCAGCGCCTCGGCCAGCGCACGGGACCGCCCGGCCTTCACCGGCCCGCGCAGCAGGACGAACCGCCGCGCCCCCAGCGCGTACCGCAGCGACCGGTCCGCCACCCGCGGCACGTACGGACCGGCGTCGTCCGTGTACCGGGTCCGCACGACCCCGAAGTCCGTGTCGGGAGCGGACCGGACGGCCACCAACGGCCACCGGCGCAGGAACGGGGCAACACCGGTACCCAGCTCCGCGATCGCCCCGCGGGCCTTCTTCCGGGACCGGTCGGCCCGCCGGGCCAGGACGACCGCCACCACCCCGGTCACCACCAGCACCACACCGACCACGAGGATCGCCGGTTGGGCGACCGCCCCGTACCCGGCCAGCACGGCGCCGACGACCAGCGCGATGGATCCGTAGCGGAACGCCGCACGAGCACGGCGGGACTCGGCACTCAGGGGAACCACGCGATCAGCCTCGAATAGTGTCGATCACCAACGGTCCGGGGGACACGGCCGACTCGGCGATCGTCCAACCGCCTGCCAGCGCTTCCAAAGCGTAGGGCACCGCGTCGGGCGTGTCGGTGAGCAGTTCCACCAACGGCTGCCCCTCCACCACCCGGTCACCGGGCTTGGCCAAGCAGAGGACCCCGGCGCCGGCCTGCACCGGATCCTCCTTGCGGGCCCGACCGGCACCGAGCCGCCAAGCGGCGACGCCGACGGCATAAGCGTCCAAAGTGGACAGAACACCGTCCGAGCCCGCGGTCACCACGTGCTTGTGCGCGGCGACCGGCAGCGGCGCGTCCGGGTCGCCGCCCTGGGCGCGGATCATCCGGGCCCAGGTCTCGTAGGCCTCGCCGGAGGCCAGGACCGCTGCCGGGTCCACCGAGATCCCGGCCAGCGAGAGCATCTCCCGCGCCAGGGCGACGGTCAGCTCGACCACGTCGGCGGGCCCACCACCCCGGAGGACCTCCACCGACTCCGCGACCTCCACGGCGTTGCCGACGGCGTACCCGAGCGGCACGGACATGTCCGTGAGCAGGGCGCTGATCTTCAGCCCGTGGTCGACGCCGATGCCGACCAGCGCGTCGGCCAGGGCCCGAGCCTGCGGCAGCGTCTTCATGAACGCGCCGGACCCGACCTTGACGTCCAGCACCAGCGCCTCGGCGCCCTCGGCGATCTTCTTGCTCATGATCGAGCTGGCGATCAGCGGGATCGCCTCGACGGTCCCCGTCACGTCCCGCAGGGCGTACAGCTTGCGGTCCGCCGGGGCCAGTCCCTCGGTCGCCGCGCACACGACGGCGCCGACCGACGAGAGCTGGGCCGCGATCTCGTCCAACGACAGCTGGGCCCGCCAGCCGGGGATGGACTCCAGCTTGTCCAACGTGCCGCCGGTGTGCCCGAGCCCTCGCCCGGACAGCTGCGGCACGGCCGCCCCGCACGCCGCGACCAGCGGCGCGAGCGGCAGGGTGATCTTGTCCCCGACCCCGCCGGTCGAGTGCTTGTCCACGGTCGGCCGGTCCACGTCCAGCGAGAGCCGCTCACCGGACAGGACCATCGCCCTGGTCCAGCGGGCCGTCTCGGACGACTCCATGCCGTTGAGGAAGATCGCCATGGCCAGCGCGGACATCTGCTCGTCCGCGACGACGCCGTGGGTGTAGGCGTCGACGACCCAGTCGATCTGCTCGTCGGTGAGCCGGTGCCCGTCGCGCTTGGCCCGGATCACGTCGACCGCGCTGAAGCTCATGGGAGGTCCTCCGGCCCGAACGCGTCGGGCAGCACGTCGCTCATCGGCAGCGGGCCGCGCGGCGTGTCGACCAGGCACTCGGGACCACCCAGCTCGAACAGCACCTGCCGGCACCGGCCGCACGGCATCAGCAGGTCGCCGGTGCCGCTCCGGCAGGCTACGGCGACGAAGCGGCCCCCGCCGGTCAACCGGAGTTGCCCGGCCATGGTGCACTCCGCGCACAGGGCGACCCCGTACGCGGCGTTCTCCACGTTGCAGCCGACCACGATCCGGCCGTCGTCGCACAGCGCCGCCGACCCGACCTGGAGGCCGGAGTACGGGCAGTAGGCGTTCTGCGCGGCCTCGACGGCCCGTTCCCGCAACACCTCCCAATCAACCACGGCGGTACACCACGCCATCGGCGGCGGGCATGCGCAACCGCTGCGAGGCGACGGCCAGCACGACCAGCGTGACCAGGTGCGGGGCGTACGTGGTGAGCTCGCTCGGGACCTCGTCGACGCTGTAGTACACGCCGTAGAGCAGACCGGCGGCGACGATGCCCGCCGCTGCCGCGAACCAGCGGCGGCGGATGAGCTGCCAGACCACGATGACGGCCAGGAGCAGCACGGCGCCGTAGATCAGGGCGAGGAACGTCTTGCCGCCGCTGCGCAGCTGGAGGCCGTCGGCGTAGCCGAACAGCGCCGCGCCGCCGAGCAGGCCACCGGGCCGCCAGTTGCCGAAGATCATCGCCGCGAGGCCGATGAAGCCGCGGCCGTTGGTCTGGCCTTCGAGGTAGCCGGGGTTGCCGGGGTTCAGCACGAGCGCCGCGCCACCGATGCCCGCCAGGGCACCGGACATGATCACGGCGGCGTACTTGTAGAGGTAGACGTTGACGCCCAACGACTCCGCGGCGGTCGGGTTCTCGCCGCACGACCGCAGCCGGAGGCCGAACCGCGTGCGCCACAGGACCAGGTAGCTGCCGATGACGAACAGGATCGCCAGCATCGTCAGCGGCGAGACGCCGGTGATCAGGCCGCGCAGGATGCCCGCGACGTCGGAGAGCACCACGCGCTGCTCGTCCTCAAGCGTCTTGAGCCAGTCGGACAGGCCACCGGCCGAGTAAGTGTCGAACTTCGGCACGGCCGGGGACTCGCGCGGGTTCTTCGACAGCGGGAAGAAGATCAGCGTCGACAGGTACTTCGTCAGACCGGCGCCGAGCAGGTTGATCGCCACGCCGGAGACGATGTGGTTGACGCCGAAGGTGACCGTGGCGATGGCGTGCAGCAGGCCGCCCAGCGCGCCGAACACGGCCGCGGCCACCAGCGCGGCCCACGGGCCCCACTGGTACCCGGCCCACGCGGCACCCCAGGTGCCCATGATCATCATGCCTTCGAGGCCGATGTTCACGACGCCCGCGCGTTCCGCCCACAGGCCGCCGAGACCGGCGAGCAGGATCGGCAGCGCCAACCGCACGGCGGTCTGGATGGTGCCCGACGACGTCAGCTGCGGCACGTCCGTCAGGTACGACGTGGTGGCGAGCAGCGCGATGGCGCCCGCCATCGCGATCATGCCCAGCGCCCAGCCGGGCAGCGCCTTCTTGCGCTGCGGCGGGATCGAGGTGAGCGGGGCTTCGGCCAACGCGGTCATGCCGCACCTCCCACGGGCTCGACGGTGCCGAGCTGTCGGCCGACGCGCCGTTGTTCGGCGGCCAGCTCGTAGCGGCGGACGACCTCGTAGGCGACCACGACGGACAGCACGATCGCACCCTGCATGATCGTCACGATCTCCCTCGACACGCCCACGTTGTCCAACGCGAGACCCGACTTGTCCAGGAACGCCCACAGCAGCGCGCCGAACGCGATGCCGCCGGGGTGGTTGCGGCCGAGCAGCGCGACGGCGATGCCGGAGAAACCGATGCCGGCGGGGAAGTTCAGGTTGTACGTGTGGTCGCGGCCGAGGATCTCGGGCATCGACACCAGACCGGCGATGGCCCCGGAGAGCAGCATCGCGACCAGGATCATCTTCTTCGCGCTGACGCCGCCCGCGGCGGCCGCGGTGGACGACTCGCCCGACGCGCGCAGCTCGAAGCCGAAGCGCGTGCGGTTCATCATCACCCAGTAGGCGATGCCCAGCGCCGCGGCCAGGAACACCAGGCCGAAGATCGTGCCGGAGGAGCCGAGCGAGATGCCGGGGACCCAGCCGGACGTGGGGATCTCCGGGGTGCGGATGTTGTTGCCCCGCAGCTCGCCGAACACGTCGTCGCGGATCAGGTACGCGGCCAGGCCGAGCGCGAGGCCGTTCATCATGATCGTGGAGATGACCTCGTTGACGCCGCGGGTCACCTTGAGGATCGCCGGGATCGCGGCCCACGCGGCGCCCGCGAGGGCGGCGACCAGGATGATCGCCAGCGTGTGGATGCCGGGCGGCAGCGCCACCGAGCCGCCGAACACCGCGGCGACGACGGCCGCGACCCGGTACTGGCCCTCGACGCCGATGTTGAACAGGTTCATCTGGAAGCCGATCGCGACGGCGAGCGCCGCGATGTAGTACGTGCCGGTGCTGTTGACGATGTCGACAGCGGTCGTGCCCTCGCCGACCTGCGTCACCATCGCGCCGAACGCCCTCAGGGGGTTCGCCCCCGAGACGACGAGCGCGATCCCGCACAGCAGCGCGGAGAACAGGATCGCCAACGCGGGCGGAAGCAGGTTGCCGCGCACCTTGCCCATCAGCGCTCGCCCTCCTCGGCTGGGTCGTCCACGGCGAGCTCGGCAACGGCGTCGCTGGTGCTCCCGGCACCGGTCATCGCGCTGCCCAGGTCTTCCGGGGTGACGTTGTTGGGGTCCGCGTCGGCGACGAGCCTGCCGCGCAGCATGACCTTGATGGTGTCCGACAGGCCGATCAGCTCGTCCAGGTCGGCCGAGATGAGCAGCACGGCGAGGCCCGCGGCCCGCGCGCGCTTGATCTCGTCCCAGATCAGCGCCTGCGCGCCCACGTCCACGCCGCGGGTCGGGTGCGACGCGATGAGCAGCACCGGGTCGCCGGACAGCTCGCGGCCGACGACCAGCTTCTGCTGGTTGCCGCCGGACAGCGCGGCGGCGGCCACGTCGATGCCCGGCGTGCGGACGTCGAACTCGTCCACGATGCGCTGGGTGTCCTTCTTGGCGCCCGCGATGTCGAGCCAGGCGCCCTTCGCGGTGGGCTCGCGGGTCTGGTAGCCCAGGATCCTGTTGGCCCACAGCGGTTGCGTGAGCAGCAGGCCCTGGCGGTGGCGGTCCTCCGGGATGTACCCGATGCCCGCCTCGCGCCGGGCGAGCGTGCCGAGCTTGGTCAGGTCCTTCGAGACGCCCTCGGCGTCGACGAGCGCGACGTGGCCCGAGGAGGCCTTGCGCATCCCCATGATCGTCTCGACCAGTTCGGTCTGGCCGTTGCCCTCGACGCCCGCGATGCCGACGACCTCGCCGGAGCGGACCACGAGGTCGATGCCGTCGAGCACCGGCCGGGTGCCCTCCTGCGCCACCAGCGCGAGGCCTTCGACGCGGAGCACCTCGCGGTCGGTGACCGTGGACTCCCTGGTCTCCGGGCTGGGCAGTTCGCTGCCGACCATCATCTCCGCGAGCTGCCGGGAGCTGACCGCCTTCGGGTCGGCGGTGCCGACCGTCGTGCCGCGGCGGATGACCGTCACGGAGTCGGCGATCGCCCGCACCTCGTCCAGCTTGTGGGAGATGAAGAGGAACGTGAAGCCGCGCTCCTGCATGCCGCGCAGGGTCGCGAAGAGCTCGTCCACCTCCTGCGGCACGAGCACCGCGGTCGGCTCGTCGAGGATGATCACCTTGGCGCCGCGGTACAGCACCTTCAGGATCTCCACGCGCTGCCGGTCGGCGACGCCGAGCCGCTCCACCAGCACGCCGGGGTCGACGCTCAGGCCGGTGTCGCCCGCGAGTTCGAGGATCCGCTTGCGCGCCTTGCCCCCGATGCCGTGCAGCGCTTCGGCGCCGAGCACGACGTTCTCCTGGACGGTCAGGTTGTCGGCCAGCATGAAGTGCTGGTGCACCATGCCGATCCCGACCTTGATCGCGTCCGCCGGGGTGCGGAAGTGGACGCGTTCGCCCGCGACCTCGATGGTGCCCTCGTCGGGTTGCTGCATCCCGTAGAGGATCTTCATCAGGGTGGACTTGCCCGCGCCGTTCTCACCGCACAGGGCGTGGACTTCGCCGGCTCTGACGCTCAGGTGGACGTCGCTGTTGGCGACGACGCCCGGGAAGCGCTTGGTGATGCCGGACAGCACGACGGCGGGCGGACCTTCGGGATCCCCGATGGCCACCGGCAGGTCGGCGGAGGTGGAACCGCTCATCGTTGAAACTCCCATTACGACGTGCTGGGCCCCACGAGACGTGCTCGCGGGGCCCAGCACGACCGGCAGTCTGACGTCAGCTGCTCGGCTTGTCCGAGACGGTGATCTTGCCCGAGATGATCTGGGCCTTGTAGCCCTCCAGGACCGCCACCAGGTCGGCGTCGATCTTGCCACCGGAGGTGGCGTAGCCGACGCCGTCGACCTTGAGGTCGAAGACCTTCGGCAGGCTCGCCAGGTCCTTCTTCGCGACGGCCTTGACGAAGTCGAAGACCGCGACGTCGACGCGCTTGAGCATGGACGAGACGATCACGTCCTTGGACTCGGCGACCGTGGCCTGGTTGTACTGGTCGGAGTCGACGCCGATGGCCTTGACGTTGCCCGCCTTGGCCGCGGCGAAGACGCCCTTGCCCGAGGCGCCGGCGGCCTGGTACAGCACGTCGGCACCCGCCTCGACCTGGCCCTGGCCCACGACCTGGCCCTTGGCCGGGTCCTGGAACCCGGTGAAGTCACCGGCCGGGGTGAGGTACTTCTTCTCCAGCTTGATGTCGGGCGCGGCGGCCTTGGCGCCCTGCGCGTAGCCCGCCTCGAACTTCTGGATCAGCGGGATGTCCACGCCACCGACGAAGCCGACGTGGCAGGCCTTGCTCTGGTACGCGGCGATGACGCCGACGAGGAACGAGCCCTGCTCCTCGGCGAACACCAGGGGGGTCACGTTCGTGGCGCCGTCGACGGCACCGTCCACGATCGCGAACTTGACGTCCGGGAACTGCGGCGCGACGACCTTCAGCGACTCGGCGTAGGCGAAGCCCACGGCCACGATCGGGTTGTAACCCTCGGTCGCGAGCTGGCGCAGACGGGTCTGCTTGGCGTCCTCGGCCTCGTTCGGGGCCGCGGTGAGCTCCTTGACGGCGTCGGCCTTCAGGCCCAGGTCCGTCTTGGCCTTGTCCAGACCGGCGGCGGCGGAGTCGTTGAACGACGCGTCGCCACGGCCACCGATGTCGTAGGCCAGGCCGACCTTGAGCGCGCTGCCGTCCACCTTCGCGGTGTCACCGGCGGCAGTGCTGCTCGCGGCGGCGGCCGGAGGCTTGTCGGCCAGCTTGCAGCCGCTGGCGGCGGTCCCGCTGGACCCCCCGCTGCTGTTGGTGCTGCCAGAGTCCTTGGCACACGCTGCCATCGACATGACGCTGGTCAGCGCGATCGCGGCAACCGCGATGCCCCGCATTCGACGACGCACGGCTCGTCTCCCTCCCTGCTCAACCGAGCAGACATTCCCGACAACAACGCCGTCGGGTCTTCCGAGTGGCGAACCGTACCCCCTGGTAACGGCCTCAGGACGCACGCCGGCTCGCACGTGACCTAATCGTTGATGCGATCGACATCGTTCGCCACTCGACGTAACCCGGCCGTCTCTGGGCGTGGCCAGGGAGCACGCGGAACGGGGGTCGCGGGCTCCTCGGGAAGGTCAACTGTGGAAATCAGCCACCGAAGTGCCCGCCGGCGGAACCCGCGCGAACCGGATGGGCCCGGCGTGCGTGGAAGGGGTGGCGCGCGCCACGCGGCGGTCGGGACCTGGCGGGGTACCGACCGCCGCACCCATTTGAGGGGGTGGCGGAATTCCCGTTCGTGAACGGTTCCAACCGGACGGATCGATACAGGTCACCCAGAAGAACGACTGCGTGTTCCATCGATCACAGAGCGGGTGCGGCCGTTGGGTCTGTTCGTGTTCACGGGTCTAGCATCCGATGGTCAAGGTCTTTCTCAATAGTTGAGTGAACAGACCAACCACCACTGACGTTGGAGGCCGTTGCGCATGGCCAGTACCACCGCGACCGAGCGGGAGGGCACCTCCCGAGGGGGCGGCACGCTGTACCGCGGCGATCTGGGCATGTGGTCATGGGTCGCCCACCGCATCACCGGTGTCCTCACCTTCTTCTTCCTGTTCGCGCACGTGATCGACACCGCGCTCGTCCGCGTGTCGCCGCAGACGTACGACAGCGTGATCGAGGTGTACAAGAACCCGGTCGTGAACCTGATGGAGATCGGGCTCGTCGGCGCCGTGCTGTTCCACGCGCTCAACGGCATCCGCATCATGCTGGTCGACTTCTGGGAGAAGGGCCCGCGCTTCCAGCGCGCCATGCTCTGGACCACCCTCGCCATCTGGGTCGTCGTGATGGTCCCCGGCGCCTACTTCATGATCGAGCGGACGCTGTCCGACCTGTTCGGGGGCAAGTGATGTCGAACGCACTCGGCCTGGCCAAGCCCCGCGCGCCGCGCAGGCCCGCCGCCCGCCGCAGCAACTTCGAGCTCTACAGCTGGCTGTTCATGCGCATCTCGGGCATGGCGCTCGTCGTGCTGGTGCTCGGGCACCTGTTCATCATGAACATCCTCGACGGCGGTGTGCACCGCATCAACTTCGGCTTCGTCGCCGGTCGCTGGGCGTCGCCGTTCTGGCAGATGTGGGACCTGTCGATGCTGTGGCTCGCGCAGATCCACGGCGGCAACGGCCTCCGCACGGTGATCAACGACTACGCCCGCAAGGACGCCACCCGGTTCTGGCTGAAGATCCTCCTCTACGTCTCGATGGTGTTGATCATTTCCCTCGGCACGTTCGTGATCTTCACCTTCGACCCGAACATCACCGACTGACGCGCTGCGGGAGAACGTGAAATGCAGTTCCACAAGTACGACGTAGTGATCATCGGTGCGGGCGGCGCGGGTATGCGCGCGGCCATCGAGTCCGGTCAGCGCGCCCGCACCGCGGTGCTGACCAAGCTGTACCCGACCAGGTCGCACACCGGCGCGGCGCAGGGCGGCATGTGCGCCGCCCTCGCGAACGTCGAGGAGGACAACTGGGAGTGGCACACCTTCGACACGATCAAGGGCGGTGACTACCTGGTCGACCAGGACGCCGCCGAGATCATGGCGTAGGAGGCCATCGACGCGGTCCTCGACCTGGAGAAGATGGGCCTGCCGTTCAACCGGACGCCCGAGGGCAAGATCGACCAGCGGCGCTTCGGCGGGCACACCCGCAACCACGGCGAGGCCGCCGTGCGCCGGGCCTGCTACGCGGCGGACCGCACCGGTCACATGATCCTCCAGACGCTGTACCAGAACTGCGTCAAGCACGGCATCGAGTTCTTCAACGAGTTCTACGTGCTGGACATCTGCCTGACCGAGACGGCCGACGGCCCGGTGTGCACCGGCGCGGTCGCCTACGAGCTCGCGACGGGCGAGATCCACGTGTTCCAGGCCAAGTCCGTGGTCTTCGCGACCGGCGGCTTCGGCAAGGTCTTCAAGACCACGTCGAACGCGCACACCCTGACCGGCGACGGCATGGGCATCGTGTTCCGCAAGGGCCTGCCGCTGGAGGACATGGAGTTCTACCAGTTCCACCCGACCGGCCTCGCGGGCCTGGGCATCCTCCTCACCGAGGGCGCCCGCGGCGAGGGCGCGATCCTGCGCAACGCCGACGGCGAGCGGTTCATGGAGCGGTACGCGCCGACCATCAAGGACCTGGCGCCGCGCGACATCGTGGCCCGCTCGATGGCGCTGGAGGTGCTGGAGGGTCGCGGCGCGGGGCCGAACAAGGACTACGTGCTGCTGGACTGCACGCACCTCGGCGCCGAGGTGCTGGAGTCGAAGCTCCCGGACATCACCGAGTTCGCCCGCACCTACCTCGCGGTCGACCCGGTGACCGAGCCGGTCCCGGTGTACCCGACGGCGCACTACGCCATGGGCGGCATCCCGACCAACGTCCACGGCGAAGTGCTGCGGGACAACGACCACGTCGTCCCCGGCCTGTACGCGGCGGGCGAGTGCGCGTGCGTCTCGGTGCACGGCGCGAACCGCCTGGGCACGAACTCGCTGCTGGACATCAACGTGTTCGGCCGCCGCGCGGGCATCGCCGCCGCGGAGTACGCGCTGGCGCACGAGCAGCTCGACCTGCCGGAGAACCCGGCCGCCGCCGTCGAGGCGCAGGTCGCGCTGGTGCTGTCCGAGCACGGCCACGAGCGCGTCGCGGACATCCGCATCGCGTTGCAGGCCACCATGGACGCCAACGCCTCGGTGTACCGCACCGAAGACACGTTGAAGCAGGCCCTGCACGACGTGCAGGCGCTCAAGGAGCGCTACGCGCGGATCACCGTGCAGGACAAGGGCAAGCGGTTCAACACGGACCTGCTCGAAGCGGTCGAGCTGGGCTTCCTGCTGGAGCTGGCCGAGGTGCTGGTCGTGGGCGCGCTGGCGCGGAAGGAGTCGCGCGGCGGTCACGCCCGCGAGGACTACCCGACCCGCGACGACACGAACTTCATGCGCCACAGCATGTACTACAAGCAGGGCGAGGCGCTGGCCGCCGACATCCGGCTTGACTACAAGCCCGTGACCTTTACCCGGTACCAGCCGATGGAGCGCAAGTACTGATGACCGCCTCTACTGCTGAACAGACGTCCGCCTCGGGCTCGAAGGGCTCCGAGCCGCCGGTGCCCGAGGGCGCGATCACCGTGACGGTGAAGATCCGGCGCTTCAACACCGAGTTCGACGACGAGCCGCGCTGGGACTCCTTCGAGATCCCGGCCCTCCCGTCGGACCGCGTGCTGAACCTGCTGCACTACGTGAAGTGGTACCTGGACGGCACCCTGACGTTCCGCCGGTCGTGCGCGCACGGCATCTGCGGCTCGGACGCCATGCGCATCAACGGCGTGAACCGCCTGGCGTGCAAGGTGTTGCTGAAGGACCTGCTGTCCGCGGGCGGCAAGCCGACCACGATCACCATCGAGCCCATCAAGGGTCTGCCGGTCCACAAGGACCTGCTGGTCGACATGGAGCCGTTCTTCGAGGCGTTCCGCGCCGTGCAGCCGTACCTGATCAACTACTCGCCCGAGCCCACGCGGGAGCGGTTGCAGTCGGCGGCGGACCGCGAGCGGTTCGACGACACCACCAAGTGCATCCTGTGCGCCTGCTGCACCACGTCGTGCCCGGTGTACTGGTCGGACGGCTCGTACTTCGGGCCCGCCGCGATCGTGAACGCGCACCGGTTCATCTTCGACAGCCGCGACGAGGGCGCCGAGGAGCGGCTGGACATCCTCAGCGACAAGGAGGGCGTGTGGCGCTGCCGCACGACCTTCAACTGCACCGACGCGTGCCCGCGCGGCATCCAGGTGACCAAGGCCATTCAGGAAGTGAAGCGCGCGCTGCTGTTCAAGCGCGTCTGATCTCCCCCGCTCACGGCGAAGCCCCCATCCGGATTCCGGGTGGGGGCTTCTTCGTGTCGCGGGGGCGTACCGGACACCCCCAGAAAGTTGGGATATCGACCCGCGTGAACCCCTCGTTAAGTTGAGTCGAACTCACATAAAGGCTCTTCTCGGGGGCGTGACATGCGGTTATCGGTTCTCGGCGAAGTTCGCCATGATCAGGTGGGCGACGAGTTCGCGACGGCTGCGGGTCCCGGTCTTGTCGAAGATGGACTTCAGGTGGTCCTGCACGGTCACCTGCGCCATGCCCAGCAGCCGGGCGATCTGGGCGGTGGTGTGGCCGCGCACCGCGTGCAGCGCCACCTCCTGCTCCCTGGTGGTCAGCCCGTAGGACACCAGCACCACCGGGACCAGTTCGGCGGGCGTGGCCTCGGTGACGACCACCGCGACCGGGCCGTCCGCGCGCCGCTCCAGCAGCGAGGCGTGGGCCACCAGCCAGGTGCCCGCGCTGGTGCGCACCCTGGTCTTGGCGGGCAGCCCCTGGCGAGCGCGGTGCGCGACCACGAGGAACGGCGCGGGGGCGCCGCGCACCGTCGCGCCGGCGGTCAGGTCGGCGATCACCGTCTCGGCACCCTCGTCGACGGACACCAGCGCGTTGTCCGCCCCCAGCACCGCCACCGCGGGCAGCGTGGCGAACTCCGCGCCCGGACGTTCGTCGGGCACGTGCAGGTCCCGCAGCGCCACCCCGATGCGCCGGGCGACGACGCGGGCCAGCCGCAGCTCCTCCGGCCGGAAGTGACCGCGACCCTCGTCCCGCATGAACGCCGCGCAGCCCCACAACCCGCCCTGCGCGTCGAAGTTGGCCCGCAGCTCGTCGCCGTAGCCCAGTGGCCGCAACTGCTCCCGGTACCGGACGCTGACCTGCGGCCTGCCGCCGGTGGCCCGGCTGATCGTGTCCGCGAGCTCACCGGACCCGCGGATCTTGTCGAACGTCGTCACGTCGTCGAACGTGGTCGCCAACTCGATGGCCAGCGCGAACCCGCGCAGGTCCAGCTCGTCGGACTGCACCGTGCTCACCAGCCCGGTGATCGGGTCGTTGAGGTGCCAGCACACCGCGTCGAACCCGAGTGCCGCGGTGAGCACGCGCCCGCTCTCCCGGAACAGGTCCTCGGCGGGTGGTCCGGAGCGGAGCACCTCGTCCAGCTCGCCCAACGTCCTGCGTTCCACGTCCCGCCGCGCTACCACGCCTGAAGCGTACTGACCGCGCACCTCTCCGCGACAGCGGAACCCCTTGCCCGGAGCGCGATCCCCGCGTTCCGCCCGCGCTTTGCCGCGCCATGCGGAAAGCGCTTGCTCACCCTGTGGAAGGAACCGATGAAACAGTCATCCCGCGTGCCCCGCCGGAGAGGGGTCGCCGCGCTGCTCTGCGCGCTGCTCCTCTGCTCCACCGCCACCGGCCAGGCATCCGCCGCCGCACCGGAGAAGGACTCCACCACCGCGTCCGCCCCGACGGCCAACGCCGTCGGACCCACCAACGACGACGTCCTGATCTCCCAACGGATGCAGGCGCTCGTCGCACCGGTGCTCGGGATCGCGGCCGACAGCCAGGTCCGGTCGCTGGTGCGCAACATCGCCGCCAGGCAGACCGACGGCGACACCGACGCCCTGCTGTCGACCGTCTGGCAGGAGGCCGAGGAGTCCGGGATCGTCAACACCTCCGACCCGAAGTGGATCGCGTTCAAGAACGCGCTCCCCTCGTTGGGGATCATCAACGGCTACACCTACTTCCCGCAGATCTACATCCCCAACCTGGACGAGGGCCTGCCGACCGGCAGCACGGTCGTGGTCGCCGTGGCACCCGCCGACGAGACCGCGGAGAGCGCGGCGGGCTACGTGCTCAACGCCTCCGGGCAGGTGGTGAACACGACGGTGCCGGTCACCGAGGCGGTCGCGGCCACGCAGGAGGTGTGGGTGCTGTCGGCCGACGAACCCGACCCGGACAACGGCGGGGGCAGCAGCGGCTTGCCGACACTTCAGGCCAAGCCCGCCGACGAGGCGTTCGGGGCCACCGCGACGTGCAACCCGACCGGCCTGCGCAACAACAAGGGCCAGGAGTACCTCCAGCGTTGGCGGCTGAAGGACAAGAAGTCGTTCGGCGGCCTCTTCGAGGGCAAGCGCGAGATGCGCGCGCTGGTGATCACCTCGGCCGGGGCGACCATGCGCACGATCGTGTTCCCCAGCGTCAAGAAGAAGCACATCGAGTCCTGGCAGAACTCGGACCTGTTCGTGACGACGTGGGACCGGGCCGCCTGGGGCGACGTGCTGGCCTACCAGTGGTACGAGGAGGACGGCGGGCCGGAGATCACCGTCGGGGTGAAGATCCCGATCTACGGGGTGGAGCTCGGCGTCAACGTCAAGTGGGCGGCGCGGGACGACAACGCGGGCAACACCGTGGTCATGTTCGACGAGCCCACCAGCACGCTGTACAGCACCGGGTCCGTCGAGATGAACGTGTGCACCCAGGGCGGTGAGGGCGGGACCGGCAACGACAACCTCGCCTGCGGGTCCACCGCCTCCGCGTCCAGCACGTACACCGGGTACTCCGCGTCGAGGGTGAACGACTGCAAGCGCGACACCACGCTCGGCGCGGCCTACAGCTGGGCCAACGCGGCGGGCACCTTCCCGCCCACCACCCCCGAGTGGGTGCAGGTCGACTTCGGGGTCACGAAGACCGTGCGGCGAGCGGTGGTCTACACGACCGCGAGCTACCCGATCCGCGACTTCGACGTCCAGGTGTGGAACGGGGTCACCTACCTCACGGTGGCCTCGGTCCGGGGCAACACCAGCCCCAGCGCCACGGTGACGTTCTCCGACCGCTCCACCCGGCTGGTCCGGGTGCTGGCGCGCAGCGGACCCACCAACCAACCGGGGTTCGTGCGGGTGAACGAACTGGAGGTCTACGCGACCTGAGCGCCGCGCTGACCTGACGGGAGCGAGGAGCCCCCACCCCGATCGGGGTGGGGGCTCCTCCTCGCCTCTCACAAGCCGAGTTGCGCCAGCTTCGCCTCCTGCTCGGCGTTGCGGCGGGCGCGGGCCTTCTTGGCCCGCAAGCCCCTCACGTACATCACCAGGCCCAGCAGCACGCCCAGCGCGGCGACGGCGGTGATGGGCAGGCCCACGTTGCCGAACGCGGCCTCCATCGGGGACTTGGCGTCCTGGCGCTTGCCCGCCGCGCTGTCGTTCGGCACGCCGGGAGCCGCGCTGGCCTCGGTCGGCTTGGGCTCGGTGGTCTTCTTCTTCGTCTGGGGTGCGCCGTCGACCAGCTTGCCGACCTCGGTCGTGCCCTGGAGCC
>DATMCA010000397.1:0-11020 GCA_035559015.1 Umezawaea sp.
CCTTCGCGTCCCAGGTCCTGGCCACCCTCGCCGCCTGGGAGGATCCGGACTACAGCAAGACCAAGCTCGGCCTGGACACCCCGCTCGGCTCCATCGACCGCACCAGGCTCAACGTCAACGGCTCCTCGCTCGCGGCGGGCCACCCGTTCGCCGCGACCGGCGGCCGCATCGTCGCCACGTTGGCGAAACTGCTGGCCGAGAAGGGTTCGGGCCGCGGCCTGATCTCCATCTGCGCCGCGGGCGGCCAGGGCGTCACCGCGATCCTGGAGCGCTAGCGCAGTCCCCTCAGCAGGCCTTCCAGGTCGCGTTCACCGTCCCGCGTCTGCGCACCGCGCTCCAGCCCGCCGCTGATCAACCTCTGCGCCGCGGGCTGAACGACCAGGCCCGCCCAAGCGTCGCTCTCCCGGACCAACCCCTCGGCCAGGTCCTCGGGCGCGATGGCGCGCTTGGCCGCCGCGATCACCCCGTCGGGCAGGGCGGCGATGTCGCGAGCCAGGCGGTCGACGAAGTCGTCGAGCTGATCGGCGGGAACGGCCCGGTTGACCCACCCGTACCGCTCCGCCGTCTCGGCGTCGTGCAGGTCCGCGCCCAACACCACCTCCAACGCGCGGTTGCGGCCGATCCGCCGGGCGAGGTACTGCGTCCCACCTCCGCCGGGAACGATGCCCATGAGCGCCTCGACCTGGCCGAGCCCGGCGCGACCGATCGCCGCGAACGCCATGTCGGCCGCCGCGACGAACTCGGCCCCGCCGCCGCGCGCCGTCCCGGCGAGCTTGACGATGGTCACCTGGGGCTGGTGCCGGAGCAGTTCGCCCAACGCCTGGAAGACGTTGACCCCTTCGGGGACCGCGATCTCCGCCAGGTCGTCCAGGTGGTCGCCGAGCGCCATGTCGACGTGCGCGATGAAGAACTCCGGGTCGGCGCTGTCGAACACGATCACCCGCACCGAGTCGTCGTCCCGAAGCGCGGTCAGCACGTGCCGGAGGTCGGTCATCATGGCGACGTCCAGGACGTTGACCGGCGGGTTGTCGAGGGTGACGCGGGCGACGCCCGACTCGCGGGTCACCCGCAGGGTCGTGTGAGCGGTCATGGAGAGCTCCGTATCCGGTAAGCACCTAGGTTCCTGATGCATACTCACGGTGCGGCGAGGGGCGAGCGGCGTCAATAACGCACTTCCGGCATCTCAAGGATCGCGGAGGATACCGAGATGACCATTCCCGAGACCGGGATCGTCTACCGATCCGACTGCCCCAGCCGCCCGATCCTCGACCAGATCGCCGACAAGTGGTCGATGATGGTGATGGCGGTCCTCGACGAGCCGCGCCGGTTCAACGAGGTCAAACGCCGACTGGAAGGCGTCACCCAACGGGTGTTGACGCAGACCCTGCGCCGCTTGGAGCGCAACGGGATGATCGTGCGCCGCGTGCTGCCGACCTCGCCGATCGGCGTCGAGTACTCCCTGACCCCGCTCGGCGAATCGCTGCGGGAGCCGTTCGGCCGCCTGTACGCCTGGACGGTCGAGAACGCCGACGAGATCCAGGCGCGCCAAGCGGAGTACGACCGACGCGCTCAGTAGCGGGTCGCGCTCTCCAGCAGCGGCGGGTAGACCGTGGACGGTCGGCCGTCGACGGTCGCGCCGCCGAACTGGAGCATCGGGCCGACCTGCCGGTTGAGGTCGTGCGGGTAGTCCAGGCTTGGCGCGGACACCTCGTCGAGCACGGCGGTCTGCTCGGCGGTGAGCCGGACGTCCAACGCGACGAGGTTGGACGTCAGGTGGTCGACGCGCCGGGGGCCGACGATGGGTGCCGTCACGGTGGGACGGTCGCGGAGCCAGGCGAGGGCGACGGCCGCCGAGGTGGTGTCGAGTTCGCGGGCGACGGCGGCGACGGCGTCGACGACCTTGAACTGGTCGTCGCTCGGACCGCCGGTGATCCGGCCGCGCTTGGTGTCCTGGGGCTGTTCGCCCCGGCTGTACTTGCCGGACAGGTAGCCGCCCGCGAGCGGGCTCCACGGCAGCACGCCCATGCCGGCGTCCTGGGCGAGGGGGACGAGTTCGCCCTCGACGGTGCGCGCGAGCAGCGAGTACTCGACCTGGAGGGCGATGACCGGCGTCCACGCCCGCAGCAACGCGGTGGTGTTGGCCTGCGCGGTGTACCAGGCCGGCGTGTTGGAGAAGCCGAGGTAGCGGACCTTGCCCGCGGTCACGAGGTCGTCCAGCGTGCGCATCGTCTCCTCGACGGGCGTGTGCGCGTCCCAGTTGTGCAGCCACAGCAGGTCGACGTGCCCGGTCCGCAGCCGGCGCAGCGACTGCTCGACCTGGTCGAGGACCGCCTTGCGGCCCGCGCCGCCGCCGTTCGGGTCGCCGGGGTGCATGTTGCCGAAGAACTTCGTGGCGAGGACGACCCGGTCGCGCAAGCCGGGACGGGCGGCGAAGAAGTCGCCGAGGATCGCCTCGGAGTGACCGTTCGTGTAGAAGTTCGCCGTGTCGACGAAGTTGCCGCCGTGGTCGAGGTAGGTCTGGATGATCCGCTCCGATTCCTCGACCCCGCAGCCCCAGCCGCCCTCCTCGCCGAAGTTCATCGCGCCCAGGCAGAACGGGCTGACGCGCAGCCCTGACCGGCCGAGGGTGACGTAGGAGTCCAGTGCCATGTTCGTGCTCCCTGAAGGTGTCGGGTGATTGACTCGCCCCTTCAGGAGAACACCGCCAGCTGGGCAATCGTTAGAAAGATCCTCTTGTCTACTTGCCCGATCCTGCTTTTCCGCGCAGTCTCGGCGGGTCGTCGCAAAGCGCCGATCGAACAGGTGTTCGAGTTGTCCACAGCTGTGGACGGACCTGTGGATCGCGGGCTAGTCGAGCAGTGACCAGGTCGCGCTGCACCGCACGCTGATCGTGATCTGCTGCGGTTCCAGCCCCAACTGGTCGACCTGCACCGGCACGCCGGGGCTGCCGCCGTAGCCCGCGAACGACCTCGTCGCCATCGCGGTGTCCGCCTGCCACTGCTCGCCGCCGTCGCCGTCGGACAGCCGCACCAGCGGGCCGAGCCTGCGGCCGAGCGCCTCGGCGTAGCCCTGGGCGCGCAGCCGGGCGTCGGCGACGGCCTCCTGCTGGGCGTCGAACACGGCGTCCTTGGTGTCGGACAGCTCCCACGACGGGCCGTTGAGCCACGTCGGTTCGGCGAGCACGAGCGCGGCCAGCAGCCCGTCCAACTCGGCCAGGTCCGTCACCCGCAGCACGTACCGCTGGCTCGCGCGGCTGCCCGCCTTCGTGTTGCCGTCCCAGTTGTCGTGCACGGACAGCTGCCGCGACCGGACCTCGATCCCCGGCCGGTCCAGCAGCGGCTCAACCGCCGAAACGCGGGTGGTCAGCGCCTCGACGGCCTCGTTGCGCAGCTCCCCCGACGTCTCGAAGCTCACGTCCACCTGTGCGCGGTCGGCTGTTCGCTCGACCGTGCCCGTCCCCTTCGTCAACACCTCGGCCACGTCGCCCAGCCAACCCCGCTACCGGATCATCCGCAACGATTGGTCTATCTACGCCAAACGCTAGAGAGCGGTAGAGAGCGACACACCGCGGAGAAGTCTGCCCGAATATCGGCTGGACCCTAGATACGGCGATAGCGTGCGAGCGTGGACCCGGTGCGCAACCCGTTCGCCCCCGGCGCAGGCCAACGTCCGCCCGAACTCGCGGGGCGGGACAAGGAGGTCGGCGCCTTCGAGGTCGTGCTGGAACGGGTCGCGCGCGGCCGTCCGGAACGCAGCCTCGTGCTCACCGGTCTGCGCGGCGTCGGCAAGACGGTGCTGCTCGGCGAACTCCGCTCGATGGCGCTGCGCCGCGGGTGGGGCGCGGGCAAGATCGAGGCCCGGCCGGACGCGGGCCTCCGCCGTCCGCTGGCCGCCGCCCTGCACCGCGCGATCCGCGACCTGGCCGTGCGGCACCGGGCTCCGGACCGCGTCGAGGCCGCGCTGGGCGTGCTCAAGGCGTTCGCGCTGCGCTCGAACCCGGCCGACGCGAAGCTCCGCGACCGCTGGCAGCCCGGCATCGACGTGCCCGCCACGTCGGGCAGGGCCGACTCGGGCGACATCGAGATCGACCTGGTCGAGCTGTTCACCGACGTCGCCGAGCTCGCGCAGGACGTCGGCACGGGCGTCGCGCTGCTCATCGACGAGATGCAGGACCTCCGGCCCGACGACATCTCCGCGCTGTGCGCCGCGTGCCACGAGCTGTCCCAGTCCGGTGCGCCGCTGGTCGTGGTCGGCGCCGGGCTGCCGCACCTGCCCGCCGTGCTGTCGGCCAGCAAGTCCTACTCCGAGCGCCTGTTCCGCTACGTCCGCATCGACCGCCTGAGCCGCGAGGACGCCGACCGCGCCGTCCTCGCCCCGGTCGAACGCGAGGACGCGGGCATCCACGTCGAAGCCTTGGACGCCCTCTTCGACGCCTCCGGCGGCTACCCGTACTTCATCCAGGCGTACGGCAAGGCCGCGTGGGACGCCGCACCGGACGACCCGATCACCGCGCTGGACGTCTCGGTCGCCGCCCCCGAGGCCGACGCCGAGCTGGCAGTCGGCTTCTTCGGCTCCCGCTACGAACGCGCGACCCCGGCCGAACGCGAGTACCTGCGCGCGATGGCCGAGATGACCGACGGCAAGGACGCGGGCGTCAACACCGCCCAGGTAGCCGAACACCTGGCCCGCAAGCCGTCGTCCCTCTCCCCGGCCAGGGACAGCCTGATCAAGAAGGGACTCGTCTACTCGGCCGAACGCGGCCAGATCGCGTTCACCGTCCCGCACTTCGGCCGCTTCCTCCTGGGCCGCGAGGACTAGGCCTCCCACCAGCGAGAACGCTGCACATCCAGCTGTATCCGGCTCTCTAGCACAATCGCTAGAGAGCCATCTGAACACGAAAGTGATCCGTCCGGTGTAAACAGGTATCTGGCAGGCGAATCGTAGGGGTTATCCAGGTCACTGCCGATGATTCACCGGCCTGTGCGCCAACTCACCGGATAAACGGGTGCGCTCGCGACGTCTTGGGTGCATACTTGAGCTACACAACCGAAGACGACCTCTTGAGAGGGAAGTAATACCGATGAACATCACCGCGAAGCTCCGCGCCCGTCGTGTCGAAGCTCGCAACCGCAAGGCCGTTGCCCGCGCCATCGACATGGCGTCCACGCCGGCCATGCGCCACGAGCTGATCGCCATCGCTCAGAACCAGATGACCACTCTCCGCTGAGCTCTCGCCGCCGCGACGTCACCTGTCGACACCTGGTGAGCGCCCCGTCGCAGAGCGCGAGACCTCGGGGAATGGGCGAGGGCCCTGGCAGGCCTCCCGCGTGCCAGGGCCCTCGTCATCTCCGCTGGAACATCAGCGGACCTAGTGATCCGAATCACGTCCACAGGGTCGTGTAACGGTTCCAGGGCACCGTTCGATGTTCCAGATGACCCCGCGATGCTGTCGGACCCCCGACCTGGCAGCACCGCGGGGTTTCTTCATGCCCGGACCAGGAAGAACGCCGGCGCCAAAGTTCGCGCAGCGGCCCCCGTGGCACGTCAATTTCCCGACATCGCCGCACCCGCCGTGCCCTGCGCACTCCTGACGCCTCCCACACCACCGGCTTGCCAAAGCCGCCTCACGCAACCGGCCCACCAACGCACCGGCGAAAGCTCCCCACCCCACAGCTCACCCCCAAGGGCGGGCAACGGATTTCGCCGATCCGCCACCCGCCCCAAGGTTCACCGATCCCCGCATCCGCCACACGGGAACCCCATCACCGAGTCGCGCACCCGGTCCACTCCTCCTCGGAACCCCTGCTCCACCAACACTTCCCCACCACAGATCCCCCTTCAACCCGGTCCCTGAATCCTCCCAGCCACCACCGACAATTCCGCTCTCCCTCCGATCGGCCGGTGCCCCACCCGGCGATCGGCCGATACGTTCGCCAGCGTGACCCGGCTGACGCGGCTCCTCATGGTCCTGCTCCTGGCTCTTTCCCAAGTGGCAGTAGCGATTCCCCCCGACCTGGACGACCAACTCTCCGCCATCCACGGCCTCCGGGTCATCAGCAAGACCACCACGGGCGCCTACCAGTACTACGTCCTCGGCTTCCAACAACCGACGGACCACCGGCACCCCGACCGCGGCACCTTCGAACAGCGGATCTCGTTGCTCCACAAGGACGACAGCCGTCCGATGATCCTCCACACCACCGGCTACGGCCTCCCCGGCGGCCCTGGCCTCTCCGAGCCCGCCAAGCTCGTCGACGGCAACCAGCTCAGCGTCGAGCAGCGCTTCTTCACCCCGTCCCGCCCGACCCCGACCGACTGGCGGGACCTGGACATCTGGCAGGCGGCCAACGACCACCACCGCATCGTCCGGGCGTTCCACCGGATCTACCGGGCCCGGTGGCTGTCGACCGGCGCCAGCAAGGGCGGCATGACGTCCGTCTACCACCGCCGCTTCTTCCCGAACGACGTCGACGCCACGATCGCCTACGTGGCCCCGAACGACGTCGACGACCGCAGGGACGTCTACGCCGGGTTCATCGAGGACGCAGGCGACGACGACACCTGCAACCGCCGCCTGGAGGGCGTCCAGCGGCAGGTCCTCCAGCACCGCGACGAGGTCGTCGAGATCATGCTGTCGAGGGGCTACACCTACGACGAGTTGTTCGGCTCACCCCAGCGGGCGCTGGAGATCCTGGTCCTGGACACCCCGTTCACCTTCTGGCAGTACCAGACCCAGGCCGACTGCGCCCTCGTCCCAGGCCCGGACGCGACCGTGGCGCAGCTGGTGAAGTTCATGGACGACACCGTCGGCTTCGACTTCTACACCGACGCGGGCGTCGCCCCGTACACGCCGTACTACTACCAGGCGGGCACCCAGCTCGGCTCGCCGGAGGCCGACGAGCGGTTCGTGGCGGACCTGTTGCGGTACCCCGGTTCCAGCGTGCCCAGGTCCTTCGTGCCCGCCGACATCCCGATGCGGTTCCAGCCCGGTGTGATGCGCGACGTCGACCACTGGGTCCGGTACGCGGGTCGCACCCTGCTGTTCGTCTACGGCGGCAACGACCCGTGGGGCGCCGAACCGTTCCGCCTGGGCCGCGGCACGCGCGACTCGTTCAGCTTCACCGTGCCGGGCGGCAACCACGGCTCGAACATCGCGAAACTGCCTGAGGCGCAACGGAACCAGGCCACCCAGGCTGTGCTCCGCTGGGCCCGCGTGGACGCTCCCGTGGCGGCTTCGACGCTCGACGGCCCCGGTCCGGACGACCTGTCCGAACTACGCCGCCGTCCGCGGTAGCTGCCGCCCCCACAACGTCCGCAGGTCGGCGCCCAGCCGGTGCAGGATCCGCACGGACCGGTTGTTCCGGTCCGCGAGCAGCCCCAGCACCAGGTGCGGCGGCTGGACCGACGTGCCGCCGCGGTGGGCGTAGTGCAGGGCGACCTCGACGACCTTGCGGGAGTGCGCGGTCAGCTCGAACGCGGTCGTCGGGCCGGTGATCGTGACGCGCAGGGGCCGCAGCGGTGACCGCCGCAACCGCCACGCGCCGAGGTCGTCGTCCAGCCGTGGGCGGAGGGCGTCGAGGTCGATCCCCAGCGTCGCCGGCAGTTCCCGGTCGGTCGGACCGCTGATGCGGGCCCGGACGGCGTCGGCCGTGACGTCGTCGACGGCGTGCGCCTCGGCGAGCGCCAGCAGTAGGAAGTCCGTGTCGAGCGTGCGACGGCCGTACTCGCCCGCGAGTTGCGCGGCGCGGACGACCGCGCGACGGGCGGTCGGGTCGAAGCGGGCGAACATCCGGCTACCTCCTGGCGTGCTTCTTGTGGGCGGATTGCCTGGTCACGCCGAGGGATTCCGCGATGGCCTCCCACGACCACCCCTGCGCGCGGGCGTTGCGGACGTGCACCGCTTCCAGCTCTTCGAGCAGGCGGCGCAACGCGGCGACCGCCGCCAGCCCCTGCCCCGGCTCCTGCCCGTTGGCGGTGGCCGCCAGTTCCGTCGCGGACTCCATGTTTGTCAACCTAGGCTGACAAATCTGCACGTGTCAACCGGGACTGACAAACTGGTCCGCATGGACGCACTGCCGCTGCTGGTCGTCGACTCCGCCAACGTCGTCGGCTCCGTGCCGGACGGCTGGTGGCGCGACCGCGCGGGCGCCGCCGAACGCCTGCGCGACTCGCTCGTCCCCGTTGCCGCACAAGGCATCGACGCCGACGGCCCGATGGAGGTCGTGCTCGTCGTCGAGGGCAAGGCCAACGGGGTCGAGTCCGTCGAGCACGTCCGCGTGGTCCGCTCACCCGGCGAGGGCGACGACACCATCGTCGCCGTCGTCCGCGACGAAGGCCCCGGCAGACGCACCGTCGTCGTCACCGCCGACCGCGAACTCCGCCGCCGCGTCACCGAACTCGGCGCCGAAGTGGTCGGCCCCCGCACCGTCCGCGGCTGATCCCAGGAAGTGGACCCCGGATGTCGAGTTCGCGGATCTGCGCGGCGAGGTCGTGCCGCTCGACCTGCGGACGTTCTGCTGGCGGAGGGTCAACTTCTCCAGGTCTCCGGGGAGTCGCGCATTTGCAGTGACCTGCGCGCGCTGTCCGTAAGCTGCTTGTAGGTGATCACGTCGATGCGACTCATTTCGCTCGCGTAGGCGCGCAGGGTCTCGTTGACCTCCTGCTCGCTGAACGAGAGGTCGTACTTGGGGTGACCGATCACGACGGTCCCGCTCGCCCGGCGAACGTCGAGTCCGTGCCGATCGAGGATCCGTGACCTCTGCTCGTCGAAGTCCCGCAGGTAGTTCGAGACCTGCATCACCGCTTGATGTACCTCTGCGGTCGGGATCCTGGCCAACCGGTGCGCTTTCACCGTGCGGAGGTTCGCTTGCTTCAGTTCGACGACGTGCAAGACGCCGTCCGGCCTAAGCAGCGCGATGTCGACCTCGTTGCCAACGGTGAGCCTGCGAACACCGGCGGCCCCCACGAACTGTCCACCGAACAGCCAGGTCGACGTCTCGATGAGCCGTTGCAGGTGCCGCTCCTTCGTGAACGGGTTCTCCACCGCACGTTCGATCTCGTCCAGCCTGGCGAGTCGCAGTTTGATTTGAGCTGCGGCGATCAGGTCCTCGGCGTCTGCGGGAAGAGATTCCGAGGCCATGAACGTCGTCCGGTCGGTGAGGACATCGTTCACCCACGCGAGCCCGTCCGTCCTCAGCCGAAATGCTCCGTAGTGGCCGGCTCGCCTTGCCTTTACGAAACGCAAGGCGAGCGTGCTCTTGCCTTGGAGGTGTGTGACGACCTCAGCGGTCGAGGCATCCGGATGTTCGGCCAGGAAGCTCATGACCTCCCTGGCAGCCAGCCCGGACATGCTGCTCACGATCCGCTCCAACTGACGACCTTCGTCCTGCCCCGACCCGTCGTACAGGTCATACTTCCGCGCAAGGTCGGTGCTCAGTATCCGGCCCGTGCCGTAGGCAACCGCGTCCCGAAGTCCCTCAGCGGTCAGTGCGTCCTTTACGGCAAGGGCTTCGCGTTCGACGAACTCAAGTAGCTCCAGGAGTTTCCGCCCACCCCTGTAAGGGCTGCGGACGCCCATCATGTCGATTGCCTCCATGAGCTGTGGTGCAACGTCTGGATGGGCGCGTTCGTGCAGTTCGAGCAGCAGGAATTTCAACTGCGAGTCCGTGCGGGTGAACACTCTGCCTCCAGGCTGGGTCGTCAACGCCCGCTCACATTGTGGACACCGGAATGGGCGCCCTGTTCCACGGTGTTGGATACGGCCGTGACCACTGCCCAACGCCGTCGTGCCCGTGTCCGCGCCCCCGAACTCGTCGGCCGCGGCTGGCTCAACACCGGTGGCGAGGACGTCAAGCTCGCGGATCTGCGCGGCAAGGTCGTGCTGCTCGACTTCTGGACGTTCTGCTGCATCAACTGCCTGCACGTCCTCGACGAGCTCCGCCCACTGGAGGCCGAGTTCGCGGACGTCCTGGTGACCATCGGGGCGCATTCGCCGAAGTTCGTGCACGAGGCCGATCCGGAGGCGTTGGCGGCGGCGGTCGAGCGGTACGAGGTGCACCACCCGGTGTTGGACGACCCGGAGTTGACGACGTGGCAGGCGTACGCGGTGAAGGCGTGGCCGACGTTGGTCGTGGTGGACCCCGAGGGCTACGTGGTGCACGTCGCCGCTGGTGAGGGGCACCTGGACGCGTTGCGGCAGGTGGTCGGCGAGCTGGTGGTCGAGCACGAGGCGAAGGGCACGCTGCACCGCGGCGACGGGCCGTACGTGGCGCCGGAGCCGGTCGGGACGGAGCTGCGGTTCCCGTCGAAGGCGATCGTCACGCCCGCGGGCACGCTGCTCGTCGCGGACTCCGCGCACCACCGCGTGGTCGAACTGGACGTGGACGGCGAGACGGTCCTCCGCAGCTTCGGGACGGGACAAAGGGGAAGGGACGACGGTCTGGAGCCGACGTTCTCCGAGCCCGCGGGCCTCGCCCTGCTGCCGCCGGAGATCGCGAGCCGGGTCGGCTACGACGTGGTCGTCGCGGACACGGTCAACCACCTGCTGCGCGGCCTGGACCTGGGCACCGGAGAGGTCACGACGGTCGCCGGCACGGGTGAGCAGTGGCGCGGCGGCAGCACCGACGGGCCCGCCGCCGAGATCGAGTTGACCAGCCCGTGGGACGTCGAGTGGTGGGCGCCCGCGAACGGCGTCGCCATCGCGTTGGCGGGCAACCACACCCTCGGCCTGTTCGACCCGATCACCGAGCGGCTCAGCCGATTGGCCGGCACGACCGTCGAAGGCCTGAGCGACGGTCCGGCGCTGGAGGCGTTCTTCGCCCAGACGTCCGGTCTCGCGGCGGACGGCGACCGGCTGTGGCTGGTCGACTCCGAGACGTCCGCGCTGCGCTGGCTCGACGCGGACCGCACGGTCCACACGGCGATCGGCAAGGGCCTGTTCGACTTCGGCCACCGCGACGGGAAGGCCGACCAGGCGCTGCTCCAGCACCCGCTGGGCGTGACGGTGCTGCCGGACGGCAGC
>DATMCA010000398.1:0-3643 GCA_035559015.1 Umezawaea sp.
CCGTCGCCCGCAGCCACCAGGTGGACCGCTTCGACGAGGGCCGCGGCCTCGACCGACTTCAGCAGGAAACCCGCCGCGCCCGCGCGCAGCGAGGCGTGCACGTACTCGTCCATGTCGAACGTGGTCAGCACCAGCACCTGGCAGACGCCGTCGCCGACCAGTTCCCTGGTGGCGGCTATGCCGTCCATGCCGGGCATGCGGATGTCCATGAGCACCACGTCCGGCTTGAGGGCGCGGGCCATGCGGACCGCCGTGGCGCCGTCCGCGGCCTCGCCGACCACCTCGATGCCCTCGCCGCCGCCCAGGATCATCACCAGGCCGGCGCGGATCGCGGAGTGGTCGTCCGCCACCAGCACGGTGGTCACCGGGAACCCGCCAGGGGGAGTTCGGCGCGGACGCGCCACCGGTCGGCGACGCGGCCCGCGTCGAAGGTCCCGCCCACGGCTTGCGCCCGCTCGGCCATGCCCACCAGCCCACTCCCGGTTCCGGGCGTCGAAGTGCCGCGCCACTCGCTGGTCACGGTAACGGCCAGGCGTCGGCCCGCGTCGTCCAGCGCCACCTCGACGTGCGCGCCCGGCGCGTGCTTGAGGGCGTTCGTCAACGACTCCTGGATGATGCGGTAGGCCGCGAGGTCCACCGCCACCGGCAGTTCGGCCGGTGGCTCGCCGGTCAGGTCGACCCGCAGGCCGCCCGCGCGCGCGGAGTCGACCAGCCGGCCGATCTCGCTCAGCCGGGCCGACGCGGGCTCGTCGGCGACCTCGTCGTCGGCCCGCAGCACGTCGATCATGGTGCGCATCTCGGCCAGGGACTGGATGCTGTTCTCCCGCACGGACTTCAGGACCGTCTTCACCGTTTCCGGGTCGCGTTCGGCCATCGACAGGACGGCCTCCGACTGGATGGCGATGGCGGACAGGTGGCCCGCGATGACGTCGTGGAGGTCGCGCGCCATGCGGGACCGCTCGGCCGTCACGGCGGCGCGGCGGTCCAGCTGGGCGATCCGGGCCACCTGCTCGGTGTACGACCTGTGCTGGCGCAGGTTGACCGCCCACCAGACCGGCATCACGAGCACCGAGAAGATCTGGAGGCCGGAGCCGACGGCCGTGCGCCATCCGTCGACGGTCAGGGCGATGCCCGCCGCGATGCCGAGGGCGGTGGTCACGACCAGGCCGATGATGAGCTGGCCGGTGCGCTTGGAGCCGCGCAGGGTGGCCATGTGGAGCAGGTCCATCAGCACGATGATCACGGGTGCGCTGAGGCCCAGCGCCACGTCGACCGAGGCCGCCGAGAGGGCGATGAACGCGCCCGCCAAGGGGGCACGGGTGCGCAGGAGTTGGCCCGCGCAGGCGATGGACAGGACGAGCAGCCGCCAGCCCAGGGGCACGTCGGACGGGCCCGCCCACAGTTCGTACAGGTCGAAGCGGTAGAGGAGGGCGCCGACCGTGAAGCACGCGACCGCGATGATCGCGTCGCGGGCGGGGTCGGGGAGTCGGCGCACCCGGTCATCACAGCACAAGGTCACGGCGGTGCGAGTCCTACGAAGTGATGACACCCCATCGGTACGACCGACGGACTACACGGGCCGCCGAACCGACCACGCTGGTGGCAACGCACCGAACGCCTACGACAGCCCAGGAGGCAGTCATGATCGCGATCATCGCCCAGGTCCTCGGGTTCGTCATGCTGATCCCGCAGGGGATCCTGCCGATCATCTTCCTCGCCGCGAACGTCCAGTCGAAGAGCTGGTTCCTCGCCCTGTACGTGCCGGAGCCGCTGAGCCTCCCGGTCGCCATCGCCTTCGTGGTCGTCGGCGGGCTGCTCGCGTTCTTCGGCACCCGGAGCGTCATCCGCTGGACCTGACCGCCCGGTGTCGGTGCTCATCGCGGTCCCTGAGACCATCGTGCGCTGTTAGTTCCGCACGTAGCAGGAGGTTTCCCGCGGTGAGCACCGCCAGTGGCCCGTTCCGTCCCGGTGACCGGGTGCAGTTGACCGACCCGAAGGGACGGCACTACACGATCGTGCTCGAACCGGGCAAGGAGTACCACACCCACCGCGGCGCGCTACCGCACGACAAGCTGATCGGTGAGCCCGAGGGCTCCGTCATCCAGTCCGTCGGTGGTACGTCCTTCCTGGCCCTGCGGCCCCTGCTGGCGGACTACGTCCTGTCCATGCCGCGCGGTGCGCAGGTGATCTACCCGAAGGACGCCGCGCAGATCGTCATGTACGGCGACGTCTTCCCCGGCGCGCGAGTGCTGGAGGCGGGCGCCGGCTCCGGCGCGCTCACCTGCTCGCTGCTGCGGGCCGTGGGCGAGAAGGGCAGCGTCATCTCGTACGAGGTCCGCCAGGACCACGCCGACCACGCGATCCGCAACGTCGAGCAGTTCTTCGGCGAACGCCCCGGCAACTGGCACCTGACCGTGGCCGACCTGGCCACGCACACCGGTGAGGTCGACCGGGTCGTGCTGGACATGCTCTCCCCGTGGGAGCAGCTGGAGACGGTCTCGAAGAACCTGATCCCCGGCGGCGTGCTGGTCGTCTACGTGGCGACCACGACGCAGCTCTCCAAGGTGTGCGAGGCGCTGCGCGAGCAGCAGCACTGGACCGAGCCGCAGTCGTGGGAGACGCTCGTGCGCCCGTGGCACACGGTGGGCCTGGCCGTGCGTCCGGAGCACCGGATGATCGCCCACACGGCGTTCCTGCTCACCACGCGCCGGCTCGCCGACGGCGTCACGCCGCCGCGCCCGCAGCGCAGGCCCTCGAAGGGCTGAACCCCCTGCCGTGCGGGCCGCTCGCCCGCACGGCAGGACCGGTCTACTTCCCGGCTTCCGGGTTGAAGGTCCCGCAGACCTTCCAGTCCCCGTCTTCCTTGATCATCTTCATCGTGGTCGTGTCGTCCTTGATGAAGTCCTTGAACTCGTCGGGGACGTTCTCGAACGTGACCTTGAGCGTGCCCGTCGCGGTGTCGCCCGACTCCTTGACGTCGGTCACCGAGAACTTGGTCTTGATGTCCTTGAACTGGTCACCGTTCGAGCTGGGCACCGACTGGGGCAGCTTCGCGATCTTGCTCGCGTCGGCCTTGCAGTTCAGCGTCTTGAGGGTCTCGACGTTCATGTCCTTGCCCTTGTTGAGCTCGGCCACGAGCGTGTCGGCGGTGGCCTGGGCGGACCCTCCCTTCAACAGGAAGAAGGCCGCGCCGCCGCCCAGGAGGAGCACGACGACCACGCCGATGACGATCCACAGGACGGGACTTTTCCTCTTCGGGGGCCCGTAGGGCTGGCCCGGAGCCCCTGGCTGGCCGAAACCACCCGGTTGGCCGTACGGAGGCTGGCCGTACTGGCCCTGCGTGCCGTACGGCTGCTGGCCGTAACCGGGCTGGCCCTGTGACGGCTGAGGTGGAAAACCCCCGGAAGGAGGGCCGTATCCGGGTTGCTGTCCACCCTGTGGGAAACCCTGCGGCGGCGGAGGATACCCGCCCGGCTGCTGGCCGAATCCCGGCTGTTGGCCGAATTGCCCAGGTTGCTGGCCATATGGGTCCGGTTGCTGACCGTAAGGACCAGGCTGCTGCGGCGGGACGGACATCACGTTCTCCTAGAACTTGCCGCTGGTGGCGTGGACACTGCCCGGTAACACGCCGGTGGACGAGTAC